>NZ_JBMLSD010000454.1:0-6928 GCF_049240685.1 Flectobacillus sp. | reverse complement strand
GATTAGTGTTGTCTTTAAAATAAAATTGATATAGTGGCAACTCTTGCAGTTGTCATTTTGAAGGCGGCAACTGTAAGAGTTGCCACTACATCAAAAAAACTAATGAGTAAGAACGCTTTTGAACAACATAAAGTCCTTGGTACAACCCTAATATCGGATGTTGGATTTTGGAAGTATAGACTATTTTCTCAATCCTATTTTGTAAAAATCCAAAATCTCCAATCCTACATCCGCAATATTTTCTGATTCCTAGTAAAGAATTTGCACTGGCTCCAACAAACCAGAAGGTTCGGGTGGCCAAGTCGATGGCTCCAAGGCTTTGTATTGGATATCCACGATATTGATATCCTTGAATTTCTTCCAGTTATGGGATTGTTTGTCGATAAATCTCATGCGATTGGCAGAAAGATTTTTTACCTCGATTTCCAAATGATTTTTTTCTTTAAGTAACTTGGTTGGAATTGCGATTCGGAAGGGTAGGCACCAAAGAGTTCCTATATTTTGACCATTTAAGCGCACTTTCGCCGATTCTCGAACATTGCCAAGGTCCAAATAAATGACTTTTTCTTTAACAGATTTCCATTCAAAATCTATTGAATACTGGGCAGTTCCTGTGAAATATTGGTTAGTTGAATCCCCAACGCTTGTCCAAGAGTCTAGTTTCGTTGTTTGATAAGATTTTGGTAAAAATGGTTGTCCTTCCAAAAAGTTTATACTCCAAGTGCCATTAATTTCTATTTTATGGGTAGGTTGTGTCGTTTTATTTTTGGTAATGGTCTGGGTAGATTTTTTATCAAAAAATTGAATAAATCTACTTTCTCCAGCTAAAAGGGCTAATCTGATTTCGGTATAAGCTCCCTTTTTGTTTAGTGAGAGAGACTCTTTTGTTTGATGTAGCGGGTCATATATCTCCGCTGCTTCGCCTTTAGCACCTAATAATAAATTGCCTTCTTGAAATTTTTGAGAAAAATTACTTATAAAGTATAAAGTACCTTTGTTATTTTTCTTTTTGATAAAAGAAATTCCTTTACCTGCCATTTCCTCTGAGGTAATTCCAAGACTTGCTAAGGCATTGGGAAGGGTAGAAATTTCGGTGGTCTTTAAACTAGACTTGAATTTGGCTAATAATGTCTCGTTCGATTCCCAATTATGAAGGCCAGCTGTATTGGCAGGCAATTGGTCAATAAACAAAATTGGAGCGCCCTGTTTTTGTAAATCTTGTAAAGCTTTTAAGGTTTCTATTGGTAAAAACTGCGTTTTAGGTATCAAAAGGGTTTTGTAAGTGGTGCCTCCATGACTCTGGAGTTTTCCGTTTACATATTTTAACTGAGTCAATTGTAAATCAGAAATATAGTCAAAGTTAAAACCCTTGGTTTGCAATAATTTAGCAACTTGTCCAAATGAGTTATTGAACAAAAGTTCCTGAGCATTGGCATGTACAGATAACAAATGTATGTGGTCTTTACCTCCTGCGTCATGCCAAATGTCATGAATAGGGAAGTACAGAAGTACATCATTTTGCGCCTTTGATTCTTGTAAAAGTGCCTGACAGCGAGCAATATATTCGTTTAAATAATGTAATTCGTTCCAAAAATGACTTTGCTGATTAAAATTGGTCGATGCATAAAACAACCACCCCGGAAAAGCTTCTTGTGGCGGAGAATAAGGCACACCATGATAAAAAATATGATTGATGCCCGAGGTCAGCGATTCATCAATAATAGGTTTTACTTGTGATAATGATACCTTGAAGTGGTCGGCAAGCCAAGTGGCAGTTTCGGAGCCCACCAATTTTTTATTTTCGGTATTAGCAGCCGAACTAGCAAACTTAATCACAAGCGGGTCGGGAACTCCGTATCTGGTTTCTTCAAATTTTGGGTCTCTTCTAAAATTGGGTATATCAAAATATTTTGTCCCGAAGTATTCAGTTTCAGGAACATCCGATAAGGCATAAAGGTCGAGCATATTGCCGGGTGAACCATGAGCCTCGTTTCTTGAAATTTTACCCATTTTTCTTACACCTTCTGCCCAAGTTTTGGTAAAGGCTTCTCTGCATAAGTCGGCAATTGTAGCATTATAATCGCCAAAAATTCTTCTTTCGAAAAGCTCTTTGGTTTCGATTTTCGACAAAATACCCAAATATGGAGTTAAATCATATCCACGTCTTCTTTGAAATTCTTCCAAAAAATTATTGGTCCAGTTGGCTCCATACACCTCATACGAGTCGTTGTAAAGCGCACGAACCCCATACTCGGACGATTGGAATAGCGTTTGAAAAGGCTTCATATAGTGCTCGAGTGCTTGCTTATTGAAGTGGTCGAGCACAAAACCTTCGCCTCCGGGGGCGGCACGTTTTACCTTTTGTTTGGTCGGTAAAACTTTTACACTTGCTTTCCCATTTTCTGTGGTAATTTCAAAATATTTGGCTGCTTCGTTTTCTGTTACTTGTTTTCCACCAAATGGCCAACCTGTACCCATGGTCATATCTATTCCTAAGCCTAGTTTTTTTGCTTCTTTTACGGTAAAAGAAAGCATTTGATTCCATCGGGGACTGAGGAATTCTAGATTGTTGGCATCGTTGCCTTTTACCCCGTAAATTGGGATAATATGTAAACCGCCAAAACCCGCTTGAGCATAATCTTGTAAATTTTTACGAATACCCGCTTCGTCGACAGCACTGCCCATCCACCACCAATAAGCCCAGGGTTTGTAAGTATTATAACTTTGCGCATTACAATTCCACACACCAACCAAAGAGTATACAACAAGAAGATTCATGATGATACGCTTACTTAGCGGCCAAAACCCAGTTTTTATAATGCTTATAACTTTCATTATTTTATGTTTTTTTTGATTTTTTGGAATACATAGTTAATAAAATACTCGAATACTTGCATCCTGTTTCATACTGTATTGGTGTGGGCTGTGATTACTTTGGTCTTTGTATAATTCGTAAAATACAGAGTGTATGATTGAAAGCATCTTTTAAAACTTTTGCCTCGACCTCTTTCCCTCAAGGTTTTGGGTGCTGTCACAGATAGAATACTTCACAAGTATTTTAGTACTTGAGAATAATTACGAAAGAATATTTCATTTATAAAATTGTTTTTTCTACTTTTATTTCACATATTTAGCATACAAATAAAAGATTGTTGTAAATTCGATTACCAATAACCCATAAAATAAACATTATACCTTTTTAAATTATTCTATGTTTGATGACTCAACCGTAAATGTGGGTGTTCTCAAAGAGAGAGCCTACAACCTACGCTGGGCTACGGTTCCTGAAGGAGTTATACCGCTTACCGCCGCGGATCCTGACTTCCCGAGTGCACCAGAAATAGCTGAATCCCTTACTAAATTTATTAAAGACCGCTATTTGTGTTATGGCCCTCCAGATGGACTACCCCAGTTTAAGGAAAGTGTATCCCAATTTTTTAGACAAAAACGAAATGTACCAGCGAATCCTGCCTACACTATGCCTGTAGACAGCGCCGCTTTTGGAATTTATGTGATTTGTAAGGCCTTTTTAGGTAAAGGTGATGAAGCTATTATTTTTAATCCTGTCGACTTTCTTTTCAAATATTCTGTTGAAACAGTAGGTGCAATAGCCATCCCATACTCAATTCCTTCTGGAAAAGAATCCGTAGATTTTACCGAAATAGAAGCGCTGATTACACCAAAGACCAAAATGATTTGTCTTTGTAATCCACTGAATCCAACTGGAAAGGTTTTTTCGGCGGAGGAGTTGAATGTTTTGGGTACGATAGCTGTGAAGCACAACCTCATTATTTTATCCGATGAGATTTGGAGTGATATCGTGTTCCAGCCTTTTTGTTACACTAGTATCGCTAGTCTGGATGAGGCCATTCGTCAACAAACTATCATTGTAACAGGGTATAGCAAATCCTACGGTCTTGCAGGCCTACGGATTGGTTCGATACTTGCCTTTAATCAGGCACATTTTGACAAGGTATTTCAGGCATCCTTACATCAATCTACGGTACACGGTGCAAATGTTTTGGGACAAATTGCCGTTACTACCGCACTGAATGAATGTGGATACTGGCTGGAAGGGTTTATTAGCCACCTACAAAAAATGCGTGATTTATGTGTTGCTGAACTTTCATCCAGCAAAGGGGTGAGTATAATCCCGCCTCAAGGATGTTATGTAGCATTTGCAGATATCACAGGCACAGGCAAAACGAGTGCCGAAATACATGCTTATTTGCTTGAAACTGCCAAAGTGGCCATTGTACCTGGCTTGCCGCAATGGTTTGGCTCGGAGGCAGAGGGCTACATTAGGTTAAGTTTTGCTACTTCAAATGAGATTCTTTCTAACGCACTTTATCATATAAAAACCGCACTTAATAACTTATGAAAGTTGTAATAATTGGTGGGGGAGTGGCAGGTTTGTCACTAGGCCTTTTGTTGAACAAACAAAATATTGAGGTAACTATCAATGAAAAAATGACCGAGTTTCATACCCGAGGGCATGCATTTTTGATGCATCTGGATGGCTGGTCGATATTGGAGGAATTGAGCGAGGGCAAAAAGATGGCTCTCCCTGGGATAGAAATTGGTGAGTTTAACTTCAATAAGAGTACGGGCGAGCCTATCAAACGACAAAAATTGAACCTTTGGCGTTGTATCAAACGAAAAGATTTGATTGCCTTTTTGAATCAACTAGTACCAGAAGGAATTATCAAAACAGGTCGAGTTTTCTCCCATTTTATTTATGAAAATAACAAAGCCATAGCTGCCCAATTTACTAATGGTGAAATAGAATATGGTGATATTTTTGTTGGCGCTGATGGAAGTAATTCAGCAGTGAGAAATCAACTATTTGAACCAGTAGAATTTACAAAAGTAGAAGTAAAAGAAGTAGTTGGACTTTGCCAAAATACTGCCCTTACCACTAAGCTCCCAAACGTTTTTACCAAATTTCAAAGTGATACCAGAGGTATTAGCTTTGGGATGATTCCTGTTTCGGCATCAGATTTTGTTTGGTTTATGCAATACAACTCATTAGAGGCAGATTGTGGCGAAAATGCTTCTCCAGAGCAGTTAAAGGCTTTTTGTGATTTTCAATTGAGCGATTTTCCTCCAATTGTAAATGAATTACTGGCCTCCAATGATTTCTCTACAAGTTATATCTGGAATACGCGAGATTTTGGCCTATTGCCAACTTTTCACGATAGAAACGTGGTCTTAATTGGCGATGCGGCTCACTTAGCGCTTCCTTTTACGAGTGCAGGTACTACAAATGCCATCTTGGATGCCAAAATTCTAAGTGATTTAATTTTAAAAATCGGAAAATCAGAACTCGCATTTGAACAATACTATGCCGCTCGCAAGGATGAAATATCCAAACATATCTATCTCGGTCGAGAGCTTAAAGAATTATTCATGCATCCCGAAAAGATAGATGGTGATAAGATGGTAGTACCGCTGATTTCGAAAAAAGAAAGCGATGTTCAAACCAATAAACCTTTGAAAGTGCAGTACTTCACAGATCCTGTATGCTCAACTTGTTGGGTGGTACAGCCAATGCTTCGAAGACTTAAACTTGAGTATGGGGAATATTTTGAAATAGATTATCGTATGGGAGGGCTATTGCCTTCTTGGACAGATTATCAAAGAGGTCCAATTACGCAGCCATCTGATGTGGCTTCACATTGGGAGGAGGTTTGTATGATACACGGCATTCCACTTGATGGCGATATTTGGCTCGAAGACCCTTTACCTTCGTCTTATCCACCGTCGATTGCCTTTAAGGCAGCACAGATGCAAGATGGAGATTTGGCCATTTTATTTTTGAGAAGAATAAAAGAAATGTTGTTCTTAGAAAAAAAGAATATTGTAGACTTAAGTTATTTAGAAAAAGCTGCCTTTGAAGTTGGTTTAGATTCTGCGAAATTTATCAAAGACTATGAAACTAAGGCACAAGAAGCCTTTAGAAATGATTTGGTATTGGCGCAAAACATGGAAGTAGATATGTTTCCTACCCTTATTTTTACGAATCAAGACAACAAGACGATTATTGCGAAAGGGTATCAAGAATATGATTATTTCGAAAATATTATTCACGAATTGATTCCTGAAGCAAAAAAGCGTAAAATGAATACTGATCCGATTTTCCTTTTCAGTTGTTTTTCTACGATGACTAATAAAGAGTTTTCTTTTTTAAGTGAAAAATCAATTGAAGACACCGAAAAAACCTTAGAAAATCTCTATGAAAGGGGCTATATCGATAAATTCGAAAGTAAAAATGGTATTATTTGGAAAAGTAAATTAGCAGATTATTGATAATCTTTTCATTCAAGGAAGTTATTAGTTAATCAGTAATTGGGAAGATTGAATTAATGGTATATATGAGGTGAATTTTGAATATAACCTTCTGATTATGAATATCTTCAAATAAGCAATATGCTATTGACCTGATTACTAGACAAAGAGAGAAAAAGTATTTAGACTTTTTCAATGAATGTTTAAAAACAGTTTAAAACTGTTAAAAAAATGAGTCCAAGACTAAGTCTTGAACTAGTATCTTCAAATTTGTCCAGTAATTAGGCTATTGACTAATAACATTTTCCTTTGTAAAAGCTTCATGGGAGCCACAGTTTGGTAGCAATAATTTTGAGAATAACCTTTTTTGAGCGCCGTAGGTGCGACAGAATTCAAGATAGTTCTGTCGCATCTACGACGCTGATAAAAAGATTGAGTTCAATAGAAAATCTTAATAAATAAGTATTTAATGTTAAGTTGGAGAAACTAAACTAATGAGATAAAATGTTAGTAATCATAAAATTACACTCAAAACCCATCATTATCACACATACTTATTGAAGAATTAGTTATACCTTGTGTATATCCTTTTTCGACCGCTCTTTTGATTTTGTAATACTTGATTAATCAGCTTAAGACG
>NZ_JBMLSD010000453.1:0-2139 GCF_049240685.1 Flectobacillus sp. | reverse complement strand
CCAAAGCTGAAAGCCGAAGGCTCAAAAATTAAATATTATTTTGCGTTAATACTTAAGTTGTTAAGATTCATATAAAAATTGTTTGTTTTAGCGTGTAGATTGTAAACAAAAAAGTAATGTAAAATCGGGTTTAAGGAATTCATTCTTTTGCATCAACTCTAAATTTTACACGCATAATTCTACATTACCACTTAAGTGATTATTCACTTAATCTAACTAATTGCCAACTGAATGATAAATGAACAGGATTTAGTCAGAGCCTGCCAGCGGAATGATCGCAAAGCCCAGACTGCCTTTTACAATATGTACAAGGGCAAGCTAATGGGTGTTTGTCGTCGTTATGCCCGTTCTAAAGAGGAGGCCGAAGACATTTATCAGGAAGCATTTGTCAAAGTTTTTAATAATATCAAGTCATTAGAAAAGCCAGAGGCTGTTGGCGCGTGGGTACGCAAAACGGTTATCCATACTGCCATCAACTATTATCACGCAAATTTAAAATTTCAACAAAATACAGATTATGAAACAGTTGTACTCAGCAATGATGATTACCCGAATATTTTAGCGACACTCTCCAATGAAGATTTACTAGCACTTATTCACCAACTACCCGATGGCTATCGCATGGTTTTTAACCTGTATGTCATTGATGGCTATAATCATAATGAGATAGGGCAGATGCTTGGAATAAGTGAAAATACCTCCAAGTCGCAACTGTCTCGTGCAAAAGAGTTGCTCCGTAAACAACTAAAAAAACTGGGAATTGTCAGCTATGAACGCATCCAATAACGATATAGATCCCTTTGAAGATTTTTTCCACGATAGGTTCAATGACTTCGAATCTGACGTGGACGATGCGCTGTGGGCCAAATTAGAACCCCAGCTACCTTTACCTTCTTTCTCTCGACTGATGCTTTGGCATTTGGCAGCGGCAGTGGCGTTGCTACTGCTTTCGTATGGTCTATTGCCAAGATTTGTAGACTCTCCAAATGTGGAGTTAAGTCATACAACAGCAGGTACATTGCGCCAAAATGAGGGAATTCAAGATGGGAAAAATACAAATGCTGAGTCAAAACAAACTTTTGACAAAAGTATATCCAATACCACTCAAGGCACTGGGATAAATCCCCATAATATTAATGCAGAAGCCTCAAAAGAGCAAAAAGAGGACGGTTTAGTGAAAAGTGAAAAAGCTAACGCTTCGATAGAATCCTCTAAAGCAAGCTCAACTAGTAAAACTGATGAGCCTGCATTGAGCTCAAATATTGGCAAGAAAAACCTCACGAAATCTACAGGTGAGATATCTTCTAAATCTTTGAGAAAAGCGAAAAAGAACTTGAATAAAAAAGTAGTCCCTTCTGGTCTATCTACCGATGAATATGATAGAATTGTTCGTGCTACTCAAAATACAGGCGATTATTTGTCAACATCAGAAGAGGCATTGGAACCTAATTTGGAGATTCTAGCCTCGAAAGAACCTGCTGATTTGTCAGTAAAATTCAATAAAGCACGAATTAAAACGCAACAGCGTAAACCCAACCGATATTTTCAGCCAAGTAAGCCTGTTTCCTTGTATTTTAGTGCAATGCCATTGGTCAATTACTATACAATTACCCCAAATGGCTCGGATTCAAAATATGTGCATAATATCCAAGTAGATGACGATAATAGTCGCTTGGGTGTCTATCTTCAGGCAGGTTTGAAGTTTACTTTGTCTGATAAATTACAGTTGAAAACGGGTATTTCTTACACCAAATCTAGTCAGAGCATTAGTTTTAAAGTTCGTACAGATTCGCTGGTGGTACGCAATGTGGATAACCAAACAGCAGATGTGGCATTTGAGGAGCAAAACAAAACCTATGCAATGTCGTCTCATTATCTTGGTACACGAGTAGACTTGGAATATACTTTTTTGAAAGGCGATGCCCTAAGTCATCATGTATTGGTGGGTATGGAAGGAAATACTAGCTTGAATGGAACTGCGGCTGGTAAAATCAATAGCTTTTTGAATATTGGCTATGGTATAAGCCGTCAAATAGGAGACAATGCTTATATTTTTATTGAACCAACCATGAGTATCGCTCTCAATCACCAATCAGATGCAAGTGCTCTTTTACTGGTAAGACCTAATAAGATTGGCTT
>NZ_JBMLSD010000452.1:0-5518 GCF_049240685.1 Flectobacillus sp. | reverse complement strand
TAATTCTGCACAAAACCTTAAGATTGTTGAGTCATTAACCTAAAGCTATTTTTACAATCTTAAAGCGTCATGATTAGTCAAGAAATCCTGATAAGCCAAGCCAATTCCCTCTTCTAGCTCGATTTTATGTTTCCAACCATAACTATGTAATTTTGACACATCCATCAATTTGCGTGGTGTACCATCTGGTTTGGAGGTATCCCATACTAATTCACCTTCAAAACCTACTACATTTTTTACGGTATTGGCCAATTCTTTGATAGTTACGTCGGTACCTGTTCCGATATTTACCAACTCACGTTCGTTGTAATTTTCCATCAAATATAAACACGCTTCTGCCAAATCGTCAGCGTGCAAGAACTCGCGCATTGGCGAGCCTGTACCCCAAAGTGTTACGTTAGGAGCGCCATTGATTTTTGCCTCATGAAATTTACGAATCATTGCAGGCAATACGTGAGAGTTTTGTAAGTCGTAATTATCATTTGGCCCATACAAATTGGTAGGCATTGCCGAAATAAAATTACAGCCATACTGATTGCGATATTCCTCACACATTTTGATACCTGCAATTTTAGCAATAGCATAAGGCTCATTGGTATATTCTAAGTAGCCACTCAACAAATATTCTTCTTTCAGAGGCTGAGGAGCCAATTTTGGATAAATACACGAAGAACCCAAAAACATCAATTTTGTAACCTTGTTCACATAAGCACTGTGAATCACATTGTTCTGAATCGACAGGTTTTCATACAAGAAATCGGCACGATAAGTGTTATTAGCTACGATACCGCCCACTTTGGCAGCAGCAAGGAATACATAGTCAGGTTTTTCGGCAGCAAAAAAATCAGCGACTGCCTGTTGGTTGCGTAGGTCTAATTCTTTAGACGTACGAAGCAGGAAATTGGTATATCCTGCTTTTTGTAATGCTCGTAAAATGGCAGAACCCACCATTCCACGATGTCCTGCTACATAAATTTTTGCGTCTTTTTCCACGGGTTAATTGATTATTAATTTTCTGGAAAACAGAATCATTTCCAGCGATTTATATCTTAAATAACATTTTTTTGTAAAACAAAAGTTTACAAATATCTCTTAAATTCAGGAGTTCTACTAGAAGGCTTTCTGTTGAAATTTGGATAACAAGATTTCTCTTCCTTCTTTTGTTTAAAAATAAATAAGCAATTTTTTCGTTTGCAAAAGTAATAGATTAGCCTTTGACTACGTGCTACCCATGAGAAGTTTATCCTTTCCCACTACTTTTATCTCATTGATTTCCATCTTACTACTTCATAGTACTGTAACTTGTATTGCCCAACAAAAAGACGAATTTAAGTCGAGTAGTAAGCCCAAAACCGATACTACTGCTCGCAAAAAGGGTATTTTGGGTGGACTTATCCAGACAGATGTGCTCGATAATATCAAGAACGCAAAGAAGACTATTTCGGATGTAAAAGACGATATAAAAAATAATAAAGAAAAAGCAGAAGAGTTTTCGACTGACTTGAGTAGTGACCTTGGTCTGAAAGTAAAGAAAGACGCCAAGAAAAATAAAAAAGTCAAAAAAGCTCCCAAAGACGAATATTCAGGAATCAAGTTTGAACGCCGTATCGGCGAATATGGTACAGGAAACCGATTTACGGTGGAAGAAATCAATGTACTAAGAAACCCAGACGAAGCTACTCCAAGCATTTACGCCAAAGAAATTTGGTGGTATGACCCCAAACTACGTCGTATTACCAACACCCCACGTAAAGACTTAGATTATGGCGAAGTATGTCATGGCCCTTTCAAGAAATACATCAATGACGAATTAGTCGAAGAAGGATTTTTTTATGTTGGGGTAAAAGATGGTCGCTGGGAAACTTACAATCAAGAGTATATTCTTTTGTCAAAAGATAAATACAAAAATGGCTTTCCAGCAGAATCCCATTTTTCGTATTATGACAAAGAACAAAAGAAATTAAAAGAAGTAATACCCGTAAAATTTGGAAAAGTAACGGGTGAATATCGTGCTTTTTACGATGGCGGACAGCTCAAAGAAGAAGGAAAATTTGAAGATAGCATTAAAGTGGGTCGTTGGAGAGAATATCATCAATTTGGCGCCATGGGTCGTTTGAAAAAAGAAACCATGTATCCGAAAGATAAATTCGAAAAAGGTGAGGCAGTTGTTCTTCAAGAAAGAGATAACACTGGCAAATTGATTTATGAAGCACCAAAACAGCAAAAACGTAAGGTTGAGGATGACGATAATTAGCGTATAGTATTTTGAATTTTGACTATAGCGTTAAAAATATTTTTTGAGCCTGAGGGGTATCCCTTGGGCTTTTTGTATTTTATCCTGACAGCATAGTGTTGAAATAGGTTATAATTCTATTTGTAAAAGATTACCTTCAGCTAAGAATACTAAATTGCAGATAGGCTGTTAAATTGCTATTCAAATGATTTTAGGATGTTAAAATATGGAAACCCTATTTTACTTCTGCATATTTCGTTACATAAAACAAGCTCATGGAAAATCTTCAGCAACATATTGATTCTATTATGCAAAAAGCCGCTGAGGCTTTTAAAATATATCGTAAAGTTTCGGGAAAAGAGAAAGCTCTATTTCTCAGAACTATTGCACAAAACCTCTTGGATTTGGGTGATAGTTTAATCCAAATAGCCCATCAAGAAACCAATATCCCAGAAGTTCGACTCATTGGTGAGCGCACACGAACTTGTTTTCAGCTCGAAACCAATGCTCGTTTGTTAGAGGAAGGTTCGTGGGTTGAGGCTCGTATTGATACAGCTTTACCTAATCGCCAGCCGATGCCTCGTCCAGATATTCGTAAAATGTTGATTCCGATTGGACCAGTAGTTGTTTTTGGCGCCAGCAATTTTCCTTTTGCTTATTCTACGGCTGGCGGCGATACTGCTTCGGCTTTAGCTGCTGGTTGTCCAGTTGTGGTAAAAGGTCATCCAGCACATGCTAAAACCTCCGAAATGGTCGCAGAAGCTGTTTTAAAAGCTGTTTCAGCTTGTGGTTTGCCAGATGGTACATTTGCGCACGTAGCAGGTCACAGTTTTGAAGTTGGTCGCGCATTGGTATTACATCCTGTAACCAAAGCCGTTGGTTTTACGGGGTCGCTCAATGGTGGGAAGGCGCTTTTTGATTTGGCCAACCAACGTCCCGAGCCGATTCCTGTATTTTCTGAAATGGGTAGTATCAACCCTGTGGTGTTGATGCCTCAAAAACTCAATGCTGAAGCCTCACAGGTGGCTCTTACGTATTCCAATTCGATTACTTTGGGTATGGGTCAGTTCTGTACCAATCCTGGGCTAATTTTGGCAATAAATAATCCCGATTTGGATACTTTTATCGAAACGCTTAGCCAAGCCATTGAACAAGTAGCGCCAGCGGCTATGCTCAATGCTGGGATTTATCAAAATTTTGAAGGAAAAAGAACCGTAGCACTATCACAAGAAGGTGTCAAAACAGAAGTAGAGTCTTTAGTCGAAAAGACGGGTATCATTCAAGCTACTCCAACAATAGCCTCGGTATCGAGTAGTATATTTTTAGAAAATCCTACTTTACATCAAGAAGTATTTGGGCCTTATTCATTGATTGTAAAATGTACCGATTTAGATAACTTATTGCAGGTGATCGAACATTTGGAAGGGCAACTGACCTCTACACTGATGGCAACAGAAGAGGAGCTAGAAGAAAATCCAGCCATTTTTGAAACACTGAGAAATATCTGTGGTCGGTTGATTTTTAACGGTGTACCTACGGGTGTAGAAGTATGTTATGCTATGCAACACGGAGGGCCATTTCCTGCCACAACCGATGCTCGTTTTGGGGCGGTTGGTCCCGACGCTATCAAACGTTGGGTGCGACCAGCAAGTTTTCAAAATTTTCCAGAAAACCTATTACCTGCCGAACTTCAAAATCAAAATCCGTTGAATATCTGGAGGATTGTCAATGATGAATGGACGAGATAGGTATTAGTGCTGAATTATATTTAAGTTTTGTGTTTCAGGGAAAAGGCAACAGGCACAAGGCAAATAGTGTTAAAATGTTTTTTAGTAACGATAGATATGTTAGCTGTTTCAAGTTTAAGAACTTGGAACGCCCAATAAAAAGCAGTCTCTGACTGCGACCTTGCTCAAACTGAATATCCTAAAGTATTCAATCTTTGGTATTGACTATGCTAGTGGTGCAGTCGCAGACTGCACTTGATTTATTGTTCCAAGTTGGTAAACTTGAAACAGCAGGGGAATTGTCAACGATGAATGCATCAGATAGATATTAGTGCTGAAGTGTGAATTTTGAGTGTAAAATATTCTGTAGTCTTTTTTTTAAATGTATTAAGATTTTTATAAAAACACTTTGAAACTTTTAGCTTACAGCATAACGCTTAAAGCCTATCGCCGATAAAATTTATTTTACCTACTGAATTTACCGAAATTAATTACCAACTATCAATAACAATGAAAAAACGTCTGATTACCTCTCTGCTTTTAGGTCTTTCATGTATGACTTTTGGACAAAAAAAGAGTGATACAAAAGAATGGGAGCAACTATTTAATGGAAAAAACTTAGATGGCTGGGACATCAAAATCCGCCATTATGACTTAAACGACAACTTTGCCAATACGTTTCGAGTAAAAGACGGAAAATTGGTTGTGTCGTATGATGGTTACGACAAGTTTGATGAAAAATTTGGTCATATTTTCTATAAAAAGAAATTCTCCAATTACATCATCGCAACTGAATATCGTTTTGTAGGCGAGCAAGCGCCAGAAGGACCAGGATGGGCCTATCGTAATAGCGGTATTATGCTTCACTGTCAGCCAGCGGCGTCAATGGGTAAAGACCAAGACTTTCCCATTTCGATTGAAGTACAACTTTTAGGTGGCTCAGGTAAAGGCGAGCGTACTACTTGTAACCTTTGTACACCAGGCACCAATGTAGAGATGAATGGCAAGTTATTTACGCCACACTGTATCAACTCCAAATCAAAAACATACGATGGTGACCAATGGGTAAGAGCTGAAGTAATGGTATTGGGTGATTCATTAGTAAGACATTATGTAAATGGTGAAATGGTTTTGGAATATCAAAAACCACAAGTAGGAGGGGGCAATGTAGATGCTTATAACCCTGCCTTCAAACCTGATGGAAAACTATTGAACGAAGGATATATTTCGCTACAAAGCGAAAGCCACCCTGTAGAATTCCGCAAAGTGGAAGTATTACAGTTAGAAGGTTGCATGGACCCAAAGGCATTGAATTATAAGTCTTATTTTATCAAATCTTTGCCTAATACTTGCAAATACGCTAAGAAAAAAGGGAAAAAGAGATAAAGTAATAGTGACAAAGTATTAAAGGGACAAAGGCACAAAGTGAAAATATATTCTACACTTTGTGCCTTTGTCCCTTTATGCCTTTGTTACTTCGTGCCTTTGTGCCTTCTTCACTTTGTGCCTTTGTCACTCTCTAAGCTATTTCTTCTTCTCTCTGAGTGATTTAGCAATT
>NZ_JBMLSD010000451.1:0-1589 GCF_049240685.1 Flectobacillus sp. | reverse complement strand
CCTTGAATTTTGTAGATACCGCAGGTTGTGGTTTTGAGGAAAAATTAATTGGAACATCAACAATTAACCCAGAGGAAGCACAACTATTGGTAAAACACCTTATGCAATTAATCGAAAACTATAAGACAGGAAAACCTGATGGCATTGCGCCAAGTATTGCTGTGATTTCACCTTACAAACAGCAGGTGTTGGAGTTGCAAGAATTGGTTCAACATTCGGGGATTGAAGAGAGGTTTTTGAAAAAAATCTCTGTAAATACTATTGATAGTTTTCAAGGTCAGGAGCGCGACATAGTGTATATTAGTATGGTGCGTAACAATGCAGAGGGAGAAATAGGATTTCTTTCTGACATTCGAAGAATGAATGTTGCCATGACCAGAGCCAAGAAAAAACTCGTCGTAATAGGCGATAGCGCTACTTTAGCACAGTTTGACTTTTATGCCAAATTTATAGAGTATACCGAAAGAAAGGGTGCTTACCTAAGTGCGTGGGAGTTTATGTGATTTTTTTACTACTTTTTGCAATTTGGATAATGAAAATTCAACATTTTTTGGGTTAAATGTGGTTAACCAAAATAATAATATTGCTGGTAAGAAATATGAAATTAAAGTAGGTATCATGGCAAGAAGTTTAGTAATAGCAAATTATTCTCAAATGTATAAAAATTAGGCTTTACTTGTTTCAAAGTAAAGCCTAATTTTTACTTTTCTCGTGTATATCTGTAGATAACATTTGGGCATTGCCTTAGCTCTAGTGTATCGGAGACTAATCTTTTGATTATCCAATCTTTACAATCAGTGCTTAAACACAAAGCATTCGGGCATGGAGGATTAAATTCTGAAAAAACAATCGTATTTCCCGAAATACTAAATTTATTTCCAATGCTTCCACAACAATCACCTTCAGCGCCTGGTCGGCCATTAATCAAAAACTTTCCGTCCGACGTAAACTCTATATCGGGCAATAGCATATAAACTTTTAGCGCTTCCCATTGTTTCGTACTTTCGTTGAAAACATGATAGCTTGGCTTCCATTTTCCTATCAAAAATTGTGGTTGTATTTCGATGCCTTTATTACATGATAATAGCACACCAAAAACCAATGAAAGAAAAATAACGATTTTCATAGGGTCGTGAGTTAAACTATTTTACTCTTTTGTACCTCATTATACCTCCCGAGCACTGAGCAACTTCCAAAATATCTCCTTCAAGTTTTCTGACGATCCAGCCATCACAGTAAATCGCAAGACAGCTTATATTTGGGCACGGCTTAAATTCTGAGAAAGTAATTTTTCCATTCTGAAAAGAATACTTATTTCCTATAAACCCACAACAATCTTGGTCGCCCGCTGGCTTGTCGTTTTGAAGTACGCGCGCATCGGCGGTAAATTCATAAGTAGGAAGCGCAACTAATGTTTGAATAGAATTCCACTTCTGTGTAGACTCGTCATAAAGTTCGTAGGTAGGTATCCATTTCCCTACAAGAGAGGGTTGAGCATCAATAGACTGAGCATCTTGTTTGCAACTTACCACTGCCAATGCCATCAAAATGGCTACAAATAATAATCTCATAGTTTTAGATTGAATTTT
>NZ_JBMLSD010000450.1:0-10269 GCF_049240685.1 Flectobacillus sp. | reverse complement strand
AAAGAAAGCTTCTGGATAGAATCCAGAGAAAAAATGGGTACTGGCTAGGAAGCCAGCACCAGCGTGAGAAGCCAGCACCAACGTCTGAAATCCGAAATCAGAAATCCCAAATCTACAATAGTTTCACAATTCATCACTCAAAACTCATAATTAAAAATAATCCCCATCTTACTCGGTAAAATGGGGTTATTTGCACTAACGATTACACAATACAAATTAATTCCATCCGCCGCCGAGTGCTCTGTAAGCATTTACAAAAGCATTCATTTGGCGCATTTTTGTTTCAATCAATTCCATACGTGATTCTAATACATCACGTTGGGTCAACAACACTTCCATATAATCTGCTCTAGCCGACTTGAAGAGTTTGATAGAGATTTCCGTAGATTGTGTAAGTGCATCTACTTGATTAGACTTCATGTTGAAGTTCTTATCCAAGTTATCAATGTTTGATAATTGGTTGGTTACCTCAATACAAGCATTCAACACTGTTCTTTCAAACTCGATGATTGCTTTGATTTGCTTGGCACTTGCGGTATTATAGCCAGCAATCAAGGCATATTTGTTTACCAATGGACCAGCAATATCGCCAGCCAATGAGGTAATCAATGCTTGAGGTAGATTGACCAAATACAAAGGATTGTAAGATCTAAAGCCCAAACCAGCACTCAAACCCAAAGAAGGGTAGAAGTTGGCTCTCGCGATATTTACGTCTAGTTTCGCAGCCGAAAGTTTCAACTCTGCGGCTCTTACATCTGGACGATTGATAATCAATTGCGAAGGCAAGCCAGCATACACTTTTGTTGGTGCCAAAGTGTTGAAATTATCCGAACTTCTATCTACATGTTGTGGGTAACGTCCCACCAAGAAGTTGATTTTGTTTTCGGCTTCAACAATTTTCTGCTGAATTTCATACTGTAAACTTTGCGTTTTGAATACCTCAGCCTCGAATCTGCGCACAGCTAGTTCAGTAACTTTAGCTGCTTGTTTTTCTTGTCTGATGATATTCAAGGCATTGTTCAAAATCTCGATGTTTTGCTTGATAATAGCCAATTGGTTGTCTAATGCCAATAACTCGTAATAAGAGTTAGCGATTTCGCCTACCAAATTGGTTACCAGAAAGTTTTTGCCCTCAATGCTTGCGAAATAGTTTTGTGCAGCTACTTTTTGTGCGTTACGCAATTTGTGCCAAATATCCACTTCCCAACTCGCTCTTGCGCCCACCATCATATCAGGCAAAACCTCTGGAGTTCTTACGCCAGGGCGGATTTCAGACATATCGTCTGCCGCACCTTGACTTGTATATCTCGAAATTTTGTCTACACCTAAGCCACCGCCAAGTTTTACAAAAGGAAGGTATTCTCCTTTACGAGCATTGATTTCGTTGCGCGAAATTTCAATTTCTTGTAAAGTAAGATTCAACTCCTGATTGTTTAACAAAGCTGTATCAATCAAGGCTTCCAATTTTGGATCCGTGAAAAACTCTTTCCACTTGATTTTAGCCACGTTGGTCGAGTCGCTTGTACCGCCATTATAGGTAGCAGGTGTATTGCGATTTTCTGTTTTAGTCACAGGTACCAAAGACTTTGGTACGCAGGCCGCTACCATCATCAGTACACAGCCCGTTGCTAAATAATTGATTTTTCTTATATTATTCATCGTCGTTACTGTCGTCTGGTTGAGGGAATGAATCTAATTGGTGAACTAGGTTTTCTGTCAATGAGTCGTTTTCTTCGTCTCTGATGAGCTTGCGACCTTCAGCCATCGAACCAAAGATATAATACAAGCCTGGTACAATGATTACCCCGAAGATGGTACCGAATAACATACCGCCCAAGGCCGAAGCACCAATCGTTTTGTTACCAATTGCCCCTGCACCATGTGCCAACACCAATGGAATCAAACCTGCGATGAAGGCAAATGATGTCATCAAAATTGGACGGAAACGAACTCTAGCTCCTTCGATAGCAGCGTCAAGTACTGTTGCGCCTTGGTGGTGTTTTTGCATGGCAAACTCTACAATCAATACGGCGTTTTTACCTAACAAACCAACCAACATAACCAAACCAACTTGTGCATAAATATCGTTGGCTAATCCCATTGATTTAATCATTAAGAATGAACCAAATACCCCTGCTGGTAACGATAATACTACCGACAATGGAATAATAAAGCTTTCGTACTGAGCAGCCAATACTACATAAACGAAGGCCAATACGATAAGGAAGATATAGATAGCTTCGTTACCACGTCTAACTTCAT
This sequence comes from Flectobacillus sp., assembly GCF_049240685.1. Classification (NCBI taxonomy): domain Bacteria; kingdom Pseudomonadati; phylum Bacteroidota; class Cytophagia; order Cytophagales; family Flectobacillaceae; genus Flectobacillus; species Flectobacillus sp. The sequence continues at coordinate 8,007 of NZ_JBMLSD010000450.1, read as the reverse complement.
CGTAAGAAAGGGCAGCCCAGTCAATATCAAATCCGTGTGGCAATGTTTCTTTGGCAACTTGTTGTACCGCAGCAATCGCCTGACCCGAACTGTAACCTTTTGCAGCACCACCACGAATAGCGGCAGTAGTGTACATGTTGTAGCGGTTAATTTCGTTTGGTCCTTGCATTTTTTTGATTTTCATGAAAGATGAAAAAGGAACCATTTCGTCACGGTTATTTTTCACATACAATTTCATGACATCTTCTGGCAACTGTCTAAACTCTGGCGAAGCCTGAACGAATACCTTAAAGAAACGTTGGAATTTGATAAAACCTAGTTCGTAAGTACTACCAATCAAGATAGACAAAGTGTTCATGGCATTACCAATGGATACGCCTTTTTGCATAGCCAATTGGTTGTCGATTTCAAGCTCGTACTGAGGATAGTTTGCACTAAAGAAAGTAAACAAACCTGTAAGTTCAGGACGTTTTTCTAGGGCTTTCATGAAATCATTTTTCACGCTTTCCAATTGGTTGTAGTCACCCGAGTTAGTTTTATCCAACAATTGTAGGGCAAAACCACCTGCTGCACCATAACCAGGAACCGCTGGCGGATCGAAGAATTCGATGGTCGCTCCAGGGATTTCATGTGCTTTTTCTTCTAGTTCATAAATGATTTCAGAAACTGAATGATGACGCTCTTCCCATGGTTTTAAGTTGATCAAACAAGTACCCGCGTTCGAACCACGACCTTCGGTAAGTACCTCATAACCAGCCAAGGCTGATACCGATTGAATACCTTCTACTTTTTCTGCAATTTCTTGTAGTCTACGTGAAATATCGTTGGTACGCTCCAACGTTGAGCCTGGAGGTGTCTGAATAATGGCATAAATCATACCTTGGTCTTCACTTGGAATAAAACCAGAAGGGAGGTTTGATGCAATACCTGCGATACCTGCCACAAAGATAATCCATAATACTACGGTAACTAACTTACGGTGAGCGATTACCTTCAAGATATTTACATAGAAGTTTGTCAACTTTTCGAAACCAGCATTGAAAACATCCAAGGCTTTGTCTAGGATATTTTTCTTCTTAGGTTTTCCATGATTATTTTTCAAAATCATGGCACAAAGTACTGGTGTTACCGTAAGGGCAATTACCCCTGATAGAATAATTGAACTGGCCATGGTAATAGAGAACTGACGGTAGAAAATACCTACAGGACCACTCATAAATGCTACTGGAACGAATACCGCAGTCATCAATAACGTAATCGCAATAACGGCACCACTAATCTCACCTAATACTTTTCTTACGGCCTTATAAGGGGACAGGTGTTCCTCTTCCATCTTGGCATGGACGGCCTCGACGACGACGATGGCGTCATCTACTACGATACCGATAGCCAATACCAAGGCAAACAAGGTAATCATGTTGATGGTCAAACCAAACAACTTAATAAAGATGAATGCACCAATCAATGAAATAGGTACTGCAAGCGTTGGAATCAATGTTGAACGCCAGTCTCCCAAGAAAATAAATACTACCAAGGCCACCAAAATAAAGGCATCGCGAAGCGTATGAATTACGTTTTCGGTAGAAGCATTCAAGAAGTTAGATACGTCATAACTGATTTGGTAGTCCATTCCTGGAGGGAATGAAGACTTTTTCAATTCTTCCAGTTTATCTTTAACACTCTTAATTACATCACTGGCATTGGAACCATAAGTTTGTTTCAAGACAATCGCCGCCGAAGGATAACCATTTAGGTTGGAGTAAATATCATAATATTCACTACCTAGTTCTACCTTGGCAACGTCTTTGAGTCGCAAAATTTCCCCGTTGGGATTCGAGCGAATAATTACATCTTGATATTGTTCAGGTTTGTTAAAACGTCCCTGATACGTTAATACATATTCGAGCGCTTCGGCACGTTTACCATCGGCACGACCAATACGACCTGGCGAACCAATCACACTTTGGTCACCCAAAGCTTCCATGATTTCGTCTGCCGAAACGTTATACGCACGCATACGGTCTGGGTTCAACCAAATACGCATAGCGTACTGACGGCTACCCAATATACGTGCTTGTCCGATACCATTCAAACGCTGTAACTCTGGAATCATGTTCACCCCTGCAAAGTTGAACAAGAACTTCATATCTGCGTTTTTATCTTTAGAGTAAAGGTTCACGTACATCAACATACTGTTCATAACGCGGTTTACCACGACCCCTTCACGTTGCACCAACGTTGGCAAACGGTTTAGTACTTGAGCAATCCTCGTATTTACCTGTACGAGGGCTTGGTCAGGGTCAGTTCCTAAGTTAAAAACAATTTGAATGTTGGCCTCACCCGCCGAAGTGGCATCGGAAGTCATATAGCGCATACCCCAAACACCATTGATAGCCTGCTCAAGGGGAATAAGCACCGACTCGGTTAGTACTTTGGCACTAGCACCAGGATAAGAGGCACTTACCATTACTACTGGAGGCGCAATTTCTGGAAATTGTGAAGTAGGGAGTGTCTTCAAGGACAAAATCCCCATGAAAACGATGACGATCGATATTACTATCGCTAATACCGGTCTTTGTATGAATTTACTAAACATGTTCTTCTTGAAGTTTTTGAATAAACAAGTGATTGAAGTCAGGATGGAAAGAGGTAATCTTGAGTGATTGGTGGCTATGAAGCATAACCACCTCATCCATAGCTCAATGAGTGCGAATTCCAAAACTCACTCATCGCTTATTTACTCAAGCATAATAATTAACTCTTACCGATTCTTCGATTATTCAGCATACACTCTTAAGTGCGAAATCACTTTTTGTGGGTCTTCATAATCAAACTTAATCTTATCGTTGTCTCTCACTTTCTTAATACCTTCAAGAAGTATTTTTTCATCGCCTTTCAAGCCCGATTTGATGATATAGATATCTGGCAATTCAGCTCCGATGGTTACTTCACGCGATTTTACAGTATTGTCTTTATCTACGACAAATACATATTTTTTCTCAAGTACTTCGAAAGTAGCTTTTTGTGGAATAATCACAGCGTTTTTCAATGGTGATTCCATCAAGATACTACCAGTTTCTCCATGTCTCAACAACTTCTCTGGGTTAGCAAACGTAGCACGGAAAGCGATGTTACCCGTTTCGTTGTTGAAGTCAGCCTCAATCGTTTGAATCACACCTGTGTGAGGGAAAATATCTTGGTTAGCCATTTTCAATTTTACAATTGGTAAAGTTGTTCCTTTGGCTTTTGTTTTCAAGTCAAGATATTGAGATTCAGGCACATTGAAATAAACCCACATTTTGCTGTTGTCTGAAAGAGTTGTCAACAAATCACCTTCGTCCAACAAACTACCTTCACGTACAGCGAAGTGGTCCATGATACCGTCAAATGGTGCTCTGATTTCAGTAAAGCCCAGGTGCACTTTTGCCAAGTCCATTTCGGCTTTTGCTTTATCCCATTTTGCTTTTGCCAAGGCCAATTCGTTTTTCGAAACAATATTGCTTTCTGCCAACGATTTGGTGTTTTGGTATTCAATTTCAGCAAAATTTGCTTCAGCTTGCGCCTTTTGGAACTCCGCTTGGTATTGCAAAGGAAGGATTTGGAACATTAATTGTCCTTTCTTTACAAACTGACCTTCATCAACATAAATCTTTTTTAAGTAACCCTTTTCTAAGGCACGCAACTCAATGTGCTGAATCGCGCGAATCTGGCTCACAAACTCGTGGATGGCGGTTGTGTCTTTTTTGAGCGGGCTGGTTACAAGAAGTTTGATTTCTTCTTTCTTTTCTTCCTCTTTTTTAGAATCGCAGCTAGTATGGCATAGCATTACAGCCACACCCATAAGGATGAGAATTTTTTTCATGATTTTGTATTGTGAAATTGTGAGATAGAATACTATTATGAAGCTAGAAGTAGATTGAAGTATCAGCATGAAACAACAAAGTCATGATGATTTTTCTGAAAATCAATTACTTAGAAGCTAAAAATAATAGTTGAAATGAAGTCTGGAGAATTAAGCTCCAAAAGAATTATCTCATAGTCTGAAGACACGAAAGACTATGAATAACTTATTAGGAGTTAATTGTAAAAGGTTCTTATCGTAATAAGAAAATTGAGGGCTGCGAAGTTGGATTAAACGATGATACCAACTAAAGAAAAGTGAGGAAAGTGCATTACCACTTTGTATATTTTCAGAAGAAGCAAGAACCGCTTCGTCTTCTTCCACTTCTTTTTCATTTGCATCAAAAAAGACTTTTTCACCTCTTTCGGTAACAGGTACCGTGAAAGTTGGTGTTTGATGCGCGGCAATAAGAGAATGGTGAAATGTTGATTTCGAGTTTGAAGAAGACACAATTACCTCTCCATCCTTGTGTGCTCGAGCCATCAATTGGTTCGTGAAGCTCAACACGAGGATAACTAGTGAGAAGAGATATTTTACAAATGCCTTGTTCATTTGATGCGAAAAGTAATGTGTTGAAATAACACTTGCAAATGTTTTAACCCAAAATTTACATAAAAGAATCAAGAATCTTGTATTAGTTATATTATATCCTTAATTCTTTTTAAAATAAAAAAAATAGATTTTAAGATTTTGTACTTTTTCAGTATCTACAAAAACTTCAAACTGAGTCAAATAGATGGGTGCAAAGAGGGATAAAAAAGCGAATCGCTTAAGTGTTTGAAATATAGTGAGTTGACTTTTGTATGTGGCACTATTAATTCAATCTGTATGCTGTGGTCGCTCTTTAATTTAGCTTAGTATTTATTCCAAGTAGTTTTAAATCTTGGATTTGTCCAATCTAAATTTGTTGCCCAAGAGAACATAAATCTAGTTTTTGTTCAATATTTGAGTCAATTTAAGATGCTTTTGTTTGTTGAGACTCATTCCGTTTCGAAAGGTTTAATAAGAAGTTGAAAAAATTAAGATTTTTTCTCAAAAACTGCTAAACTGTAAAATTTAACTTTGGATTTTAGCCATCAGTCTGACCCAAAGCTGCTTAATGAAATAATTGTCGATAGTTTAGTGGCGTCATTTTTTTCATTTTTTTAAACTGTCTATTAAAGTTTGAAACATTCTGAAAGCCTGATTCAAAACAGATATCCGCGATAGAAATATCATTTTCTTGAAGCATTTTGCAGGCGTATTCAATTCTAATTTCGGTCAAGATATGACTAAAAGTTTCTCGAGTTCTATGCTTGAAATATCTGCTAAAAGCTGATTCACTCATATTAACCAGATTGGCAAGTTGTTCCAGATGAATCTCTTGTTGAAAGTTTTGCAACATATAAGCAAATACCTGCTTAATTCGAGCAGATTCTTCCGAATTATTAATAGTCATCGTGTAAGAGTTTAGATATTTGACATCGGTCGTCTTACTCATTTGATTTAGGATTGACAAAAAACCTAAAAGTCTATCCATTCCATCCAACTGACTAAGTGAAGAAAGCATTGGCTTGACTTGCTGGCAAAACTCTTTACTAAACTGAATTCCTCGTTTGGCATTCTCTAACAATTCCCTAACCTTGTGATTTTCGGGTTTTAAGAAAAAATCATTTCCCAAAAAATCTTCGGTGAAATGAATCACCGTTGATTGCGCCGTTTCGAATGACTTTCCTTCTATAAACTCAGCATCATTTTTGTAAAAATGTGGTACAAATGAGCCAATAATAACTAAATCGTCGGGGCCAAAGTCTTCGATACTTGTACCAATATACTTTTTTCCTGTACTTGTTTTCATCCAAACAATCTCTATTTCTGGATGAAAATGCCAAGGCGTTGGAAAAAATTGGCAGGATTGTTCAAATAGGTTGAACGACAATCCTGATGGCTTATTTATCTTCAGTAGTTGTGGTTTCATGGTATTGATTCTACATAGTTTAAGTTGAATTTGTCAAAAAAGTATTAAAAATTAAAAGAATAGGTAAATAATTACTTGTATTACTTTGATACATTTGTATAAATATTTAAAGAAAGTTTTGAATAAAATTTACTATGAAAAATATTATACCTTATTCCATAAAAGCACTATTGACCCTTGGTTGGGTAACAATTTCTTTCGCTTCTTTGGCGCAAACTCTCAAACAGCCTGAGCTTGGTCATCGTACTGTATCAATCCTGACCGTTGGGAAGTTGAAATTTAAAGACCTTAACAAAAATGGTAAACTAGATGCCTACGAAGATTGGCGTTTGCCTGTGGAGCAACGGATCAAAAACCTTCTAAGCCAAATGACTTTGGAAGAAAAGGCAGGAATGATGCTGATTAGTACTACCCGTATGGCTGGCGATTTTGCGTTTGAGCAAGGAAAGCCCAAAGGTCCCATCACGAGTGGTTTTAATGAGGAAGATTTGGTACAAAGTATCAATATGTTTAGCCGAAAACCTTTGCCGTATCCATTGCTTTCGGCATCGGGAACGACCAAGGGCGTAAAAGAAAAACACCTGCGAAATTTTATTTTACGTGCCAATACCGATGCCAAAACGATGGCCGAATGGTCTAATAATCTGCAACAATTGACGGAAGAAACTCGTCTGGGAATTCCTGCTATCGTGGCTTCTAATCCTCGTAATCATATTACTAGAGACAATTCCGTGGGCTTGAGTGTAGGAGCGACCGTATTCTCCAAATGGCCGGGCGAATTAGGCTTATCAGCTATGCGAGATTTAAAATTGACGCGTCAGTTTGCTGAAATTGCCGCTCAAGAATGGAAAGCTGTCGGGCTTCGTAAAGGTTATCAATACATGGCCGATTTGGCTACAGAGCCTCGTTGGCAACGAATAGAAGGCACTTTTGGCGAAGATGCCGACTGGGCTGCCAGTATGATGTTTGAAGTGGTGCAAGGTTTTCAAGGAAAAAAACTCAATACTAATTCTGTGGCATTGACGACTAAACATTTCCCTGGGGGTGGTCCGCAAGTGGAAGGTCAAGACCCACATTTTGATTTTGGGAAAGACCAACATTATCCTGGAGGAATGTTTGAATATCATCTCAAACCGTTTATTGCGGCGATTAAAGCGGGTACTTCTTCGATGATGCCCTATTACGCCAAACCTATTAAAACTGAATTTGAAGAAGTTGGTTTTGCTTACAGCAAAGCTATTATTACAGATTTATTGAGAAAAAAACTAGGTTTTAAAGGTATTGTCAACTCAGATACAGGCCCTATCGAAATGATGCCTTGGGGCGTAGAAGGGCTTTCGATTTTGGAACGTTATCAAAAAAGTTTAGACGCTGGCGTTGATTTATATTCGGGTTCTGCTGATCCGAGTTTATTGATAGAAACCGTTAAAAAAGGGCTAGTTAGCGAAAAACGAATAGACGAATCGGTAGCAAGAATTCTGAGAGAACGTTTTGAATTAGGGCTATTTGAAAATCCTTATGTAGACGCAGAGGCAGCCCAAAAAATTGTTGGAAATACCAATTTTCAAAAAGTTGCGGATATCGCTTTACGAAAATCGATTGTGGTATTGAAAAATGAAAAACAAACTTTGCCAATCAAAGCCAAAACTAAGGTGTATTTTGAAACTTATTTGGAGAGTGGAAAAAACAATCCTCACTATGTGTATCAACCAAAATCTTCGGCCGACTATGCGGTAGAGTTTGTAAAAACGCCTGAAGAAGCTGATCAAGTTATTATTTGGTTGATGCCAGGGAGCGCTGGTGGCTTATTTGGCTCAACAGGAGCACCGATTGATTTACGTCTTTCTAAAAACTTGATTGATGTTGACTATGTCAATAAAATTTTAAAATTAGGTAAATCAAGTACCCTTTGTGTCAATTTTACAAGTCCTTGGATAATGGAAGAATTGGCGCCGAGTAATGCCTTGTTGGCTACTTTTGGCACAACTCCTGAGGCTGTTTTGGATATAGTTTTAGGGAAATTTAAACCTTCTGGTAAACTTCCATTTTCTATTCCAGCGTCATCTAAAGCTGTAGTAGAAAATCTTTCGGATGTGCCGGGCTTTATGAAAAAAGGAGATTATGCCCTTTACAAATCTGGGGATGGCTT
>NZ_JBMLSD010000449.1:0-2783 GCF_049240685.1 Flectobacillus sp. | reverse complement strand
CCAATGCCCATCGCTGAAAGCACTTTGCTTATCACAGGTCTGATTTTACTTTGCATTACTACTTAGCTTCATTTTTCTTGTAAAACAAAAAGCGAATTTTAGTTAGTGTATCAACAACCTTCTCTTAGGTATGAAAAAATATTTGTTTAAAGTATCCATCTTGGGATTAGCACTGACCTTTGGCTTGGCTAGCTGTCAGAGCGAGTATCTCAACCCTAGTTCGGCTAGTGAAACACAAGTAGTAAACGACCCGAACGGCCTCATTGCTTTATGTAATGGTTTGCAATATCGATTCACGGTTTCACGTACAAGCCCTATTTATGCCTCTGTTACGGCAGCTGGACTTACCACCAAGTCGCTAACAGTGCTCAACGCTGGGAATGCCGATGAAGATTTCTTACAAAAAGGTGGAGCAAACGTCACAGAAACCAATAGCGTGGTTAGAAACCTTTGGGAACAGTCCAATCTGGTAAAAGCCAACGCCGACCTTATTCTGAATAATGTATCCAAGGTAAGCGACCCAGCTTTGAAAGCTTATATTACAGCTCATGCTTCCATTTTTAAAGCTATCTCGTTGGGGACTATTGCTCAATTCTTTGAGAAAGCCCCAATAAAAGTCGCCGAAAATGCGGTTTTTAACACTCGACAAGAAGTTTTGCAGGAAGCCGTATCCTTGTTAGAATCTTCGGCGAGTGCTGTAGCGTCGACTACCGCTCCTACTACCTTTACCAATCGTATCGTGGGAGGAATTGACTATGTAAATACAGCTTATGCTTTGGCTGCACGTTATTATCTCATGCTAGGCAACAACGACAAAGCCTTGGAAATGGCAAATAAAGTAGATTTGTCTAAAAAATCTGAATTTAAGTTTGACGAACAAAGCCGTAATCCCATTTTTGAAACAGCCCTGAGTAATATCAACGTGTATCAACCAATGGACCTTAATATGGGCTTACCTGCAAGCCTAGCACCAAACACAGCCGACAAACGTATTGATTTCTACTTTACTTCTCGTTCTGCTATTTCGGGTGTCTTTCGTGGCAAAGGCTTCTTTACAGCCAATAGCGCTTCTATTCCTGTGTATTTACCTGGCGAAGTTAGCTTAATCAAAGCAGAGGCTTTTGCCAGAAAAAGTGATTTGACTAATGCGATTGTTGAGTTAAATAAGGTTTTGACCAAAACAACCGATGTATGGGGCTTAGGGGCAGGGTTATCTGCTTATGCTGGAGCGAATACCCAAGAGGCTGTCTTAACTGAAATTTACCGTAACAGACGCATCGAGTTGTTTATGTCTGGCTTGGACTTAGAAGATTCGCGTAGATTTGCACGACCAGGATTTGACAAAGGAGCAAGTGCTGAGCGTTCTCGCAATTACTATCCGTATCCAAGCACCGAACGCTTGAACAACCCTTCAACCCCAAGCAACCCTGATAATTAATACCTTGGAGGATTAGTTGGAGTGCTGAACTGTGAGTTATGAGTTGTGAATCACGAGATTAAATTCATGATTACCAACACATTACCTCATTCATTTTTCAATTTTTAGTACTCGGCTATCGGCCTTGGGCAAAAACAATTTAACACTCTTTGCCTTGTGCCAGTTGCCTTCAACATTTACCTTTAATCAACACAACTAAATAACAAGACTCAAAGGGGTAAGCCTTTGGCTACCCTTTTGAAGTTTTGAATAATAAAGATTTGATACAAAAACAAAACAGGATGTAACACCTTTATTGGCTAATTTCTTTTTATAGAGTCTATACAAGTAATAATACAAAATTAGATTAAAAAACGATAGCGCTTTCAGCTAGGGATATTCAGCAAAAACCTACTTTAGGTTTCTAAAAAAATCTAAAAATATTGACACAAGCCCTATTACCTTACAACCTAAATCTAATTTTGCCAAGATACTTTATCGTTTACCTCAACTATAAAATTTTCCTAATTGGTTCCGCATTCAGTTTACCCAAACCTATGGCTATTTTGGCTGAAGCAAAGGCCTCTATTCATTTATCATCCGTATTGAAAACCTCGACATAACCTTTATTCATCAATACCAAATAGATAAATAATTTGCTCATCAGCCCAAGTATGCTCGTTATTCATTACCTACGGTTTGCTTTATTTTTGATAGATACAACTCTTTTTTCATTTCTGTATTTAGTCACTTCTTGTTGTTGATTAATGCTACCAATCGTGTATCGTATTTCATATTTCATTTAAACCATACACAATGACTTTTTAAATCCATAACAACCAATTTTTATTCATGAAACAACAATTACTCAACAAACTAACATGGCTCTTTTTATGTGTTATGCTAGGAACAGCGCCATTGAGTTATGCCCAAGACAGACAGGTGACGGGTAAAGTTACCAATGCAGAGGATAATGCTAGTTTAGCTGGTGTCAGTATCAGTATAAAAGGAACCAGTAGAGGCGCCAGCACAGGAGAAGATGGTAGCTTCAAGATTTCGGTCAATGATAACGCTATTTTGGTTTTTAGTTTTCTAGGATTTGAAAAACAAGAAATCAAAGTTGGTAAACAATCCAAAATTGATGTTCAACTAAAAGCTAGCGTTTCGGCGCTTGATGAGGTGGTAGTAACCGCCTTGGGTATCAAACAAGAAAAAAGAGCGTTGGGTTACTCGGTACAGGACGTAAAGGGGGATGAAATCTCAAACACAGGCCGTAGCAACTTCTTGATGGCCATGCAGGGTCGTGTGGCGGGTCTTACGATGACCCCCACAACAGGTTTGCCTGGTGCATCGGCACAAGTACAGC
>NZ_JBMLSD010000448.1:0-2574 GCF_049240685.1 Flectobacillus sp. | reverse complement strand
ATCCGACTCAGGGCTTACTTCACTGCCAAAACTCCTGTTTTGTATATTTTTTCAAGAATATCTTCTCTAAAACTTCTTCCAATCGGCAATGAACGATTATTGACAATCAGGTCATTAGCTTCGATAGAAGTTACTTTATGAATCGCTACAATGAATGATTTATGAATTCGAGCAAAATCATCTTCTGGTAGTATTTCGCCTATACCATTCATGGTTTGATACGTCACATAGGATTCAGAAGTTGTGTGCACGCGAATGTAATCTTTTAAGCTTTCGATAAACAAGATATCATTGAAATATACTTTTACAATCCGTTTGTCTACCTTGATAAACATTGCCTCAGGCTTACCAGCAGGAGGTTGTTGTTTAAAAGCATTAGCTTCGGTAACTAAATCTATTTCTTCTGATTTTTGTTGAACTTTATTGACAGCTTTGACAAATCTTTGAAAAGGGATAGGTTTTACCAAATAATCAACCACGTCCAATTCATAGCTTTCGACCGCATAATCACGATAGGCTGTCGTAATAATCACTTTGGGAGGATTGTGTAAGCTTCTTAATAATTCTAATCCATCTAAAGTAGGCATTTCAATATCCAAAAATAGAAGGTCAATCCCTCCTTTTTGTAATAGGTTAAATGCCTGAATGCCATTTTCGCAACGCCCTACAAGCTCCAATCCCTCTACTCGCTGAATAAAAGTCTCAAGCACGTCGAGAGCTAATGGTTCATCGTCTACAATTAGCGTTTTTAATTTCATATAAATTTAGTTTTGGAATATCGTCAAATCTTAGAAAAATAGCCTTTACACATGAAAGCAAATGGATAATGCTGCTATTTATTTGATTTTGATTCGCTTAAAACAACTGGTTCAAAAGGTAGTTCAAGACTAATAGAATACTCTTTGGCCGTTGGTAAAATCTGTAGTTTATAGTTCTTACCATACAAAAGATCCAAACGGCGTTGTACGTTTTTCAAGCCGAGGCCTTTGTGTTTTTTCCTTGAAGATTGATTTTCAAATCTTGGGTTTGTCACACCAAAAACCAATTTGTCATGAAGAATATTCAACACGATTTTCAGATGAATTTCGCCTGTCTCATGCGATGTACCATGTTTAAAAGCATTTTCAATAAATGGTAAAAGCAAAAGTGGTGGGATTTTCTTTTTGTCCACCTCTCCTATGATATCAAAATCCAAGTGTAGACGCTTGCCAAATCGCAAACCTTCCAAGTCCAAATAATTTTTGATATGTTCTACTTCTTTACGAAGGGTAGTTTCCAAACTATCTGACTCATACAACATATAACTCATTAAATCAGAAAGCTTTACAACAACCTCTGGTGCCAAATCAGACTTCTTTAGTGTTAATGAATATAGGTTATTTAAAGTATTGAAAAAGAAATGGGGTTGAATTTGAGATTTCAAAAACTCCAACTCATTCTTCAAATTCTGTTTTTCTAAATCCTTAATTTTTTCTTGATGCCCAATCCAATCTTTGGTCAATTTGATTCCTGTTGTCATCCCAAATACCGAAATCATATCAAACATTCTTTTGACAGTAGGTTTAGGGTCAAACAAAATATCTGAGCGATAACCAACAGGGCAATAGTTGATATAAATCAAATGGTTAATCAAGGTCTGAAAGCAGGCTACTGCCAATAAGGTAGAGCCTGTCAACAAGACCCCGTATTGTAGATACTTACCTTTCAATAAAAACTTTGGAATAAAATAATAGATATTGACGTACACCAAAGAAAGATAAAAGGGGAATTTGACAGCAAACTCAAAAAAAGCTTCTGAATAGTCATCCTTCAAAAAACCAAGATAAAGGGTATTGTACAAGCTAATCACAATCCAGAAAAGCGTATGATAAACAGCTCGTCTGGCCAGAATTTTCTTGAGCGGCAAATCCTGTAAAATAACAGTGCGTGTATGATTGAGAGCGGCTGATGTTTCCAAGGTAATGTTTTAATATGTGTAAACAAGATTTTTTGATAAAATCCTGTATTTCAACTTCGTATAAAAATCCAATTCTATTTTGTCTGTATTCAAAAATTTACCTAAAACTATTTTAAGGTAATCTTGTTTATCAAAATTAAGCATAATACTTTTTGTAAAAAACGCCCTAGGTCAAAAAATAAAAGCTTTTTCGACAAACAGCTTCGAGCGAATGATAAGTGCCTTTTGCCCTGAAAACGTCATTGGTCGAGTACTTATTCAAGCTTGGCGAATAAATTTAGCGTTTAGTCCTAATAATATGATTTTTGTAGGAAGTTTTTTGGTTACACTTCGTTTAGCAAACTTGTTGAGCTTCGGCTAAACATAGCGAATGGACTGGTGAGACATCCATTTTGTGAATCTCAACTATGGTTAAAAGATTAAAATTAATTTGGTTAGGGGTTAGGGACTCAGCTTTGCTTTGTCCCTAATTTTATGAGCAATAGGTTTGGAGCTATTGGGTATCAGCTTTGGGCTATGGGTTATTTTTTTTTGGGGAAAACTTAAGTAATCATGCAGAATAAGATTTTGGTTAGGTGTTTAGGCGCAAGGCAATGAGTGTTAAAATGTTTCTAAAT
>NZ_JBMLSD010000447.1:4010-8916 GCF_049240685.1 Flectobacillus sp. | reverse complement strand
ACTTTTAAGCATTTGGCTTAGGGCATAAAGCTTAAAGCCTACAGCATAGAATTACAATTTTACTAAAAAAACAAACCAACGTATGTTAACTGTTATCGCAAAAATTACTGCACAAGCAGATAAAGAAGAAATTGCTAAACAAGCTTTATTAGGACTTATCCCTCCTACAATTGCAGAAGAAGGATGTATCGATTACGTATTGCACCAATCCAATGAAGATGCTACCGTTTTCTATTTTTATGAAAACTGGGAAAGTCAAGAGCATTTAGATAAACACTTGTCTAATAACCATTTAGTAGAATTTGGCAAAACTTCTGGAGAGTTTTTGGCAGGCCCAGCCGAGCTAATTTTGGCTACAAAATTATAATTCAATGGTCAAAGAAATTCTCTCTTTGACCAGATTACCTCTAGGTAGCCAATCATTAAAATCAAGTACATAGGTATCGATGCAAAATAAGATCTATGCTATGTGTCGAGGCATTAGGCAACAGGTACTAGGCAAAGAGTTTTAACTTGTTTTTAATAACGAAAGACATGCTTTTCCCAAAGCCCACCGCCGAAAGCCGCTACCTGAAAGCCTAAATCACAAAAATTAAATTTTATTGTGCGCACTAACTTAAGTATTAACGCAAAATAAAATTTAATTTTTGAGCATTCGGCTTTCAGCTTTGAGCCTTCGGCAAATATATATCTATCGTTACTAAAAAACATTTTAACACTCTTTGCCTTGTGCCTGTTGCCTTATGCCTAATATACAAAAATTAAATCTTATTTTGCGCACTAACTTAATCTCTCAATACTATAACATGAAAAAGCTCTTATTTTTTTACCTATTCCTCTTTACCAATACTGTATTTGCTCAAAAACCTCAACAATTTATATTGGGTGTTGCTCCCGAAAAAGTAGGAATGTCATCCGAGCGACTGAATAGAATAGAGCAATTACTCAATCGCAAAATCGCCGAGAAGCGCATTCCAGGTGCAGTTGTATTGGCAGCACGTCATGGGCAATTGGTATTACATAAAGCCTACGGTATGAATGATATTGAAGCGAAGAAAGTCCAAAAAACTGACGATATTTTTCGTATCATGTCTATGTCAAAAGCCGTTACTTCAGTAGCTGTTATGATGCTTTATGAAGAAGGCTTATTTAGCTTAGACGACCCTATTGCCAAGTATATTCCTGCTTTTAAAAATGGGCAAATCGTTGACCAAATCAATCCGCAGGATAGCACATATACCTCACATCCTGCCAAAAAAGAAATTACCATTCGACATTTATTGAGCCATACGGCTGGTATTCCTTATCAAAATGCATTGTACGGTAAGGCTAAAATTCCCTATTATTTTTCTACTCAAAACGAAACGATTGCCGAAACAATGAATCGTTTAGGAGCATTACCTAAGTTTCATGAGCCAGGCGAAAAATTCACTTATGGACTCAATACCGATGTTTTGGGCTATTTTGTAGAAGTCATTTCAGGAATGCCATTTGACCAATTTCTCAAGAAAAAAATATTCGAGCCACTAGGCATGAACGATACTGGTTTTTATATAGATGATACCAAGAAAAATCGACTGGTGACAGTTTATGAAGAAATTGGAAAAGAAAAAGGTATCACCCCAAAGCCTCGCTCACCATGGACGGATTATCCTATTTCGGGTGAAAGAAAATACTTTTCTGGCGGTGCGGGTTTGACTTCTACGGCTTTGGATTATGCCAAACTTTGCCAAATGCTATTGAATGGAGGTACTTTCAACAAGGTTCGTTTGTTGAGTCGTAAAACGGTAGAATTGATGACAACCAACCAAATTGGTGAACTCAATATTAGAGACAATACCAATAAATTTGGTTTAGGATTTGAGATTTATACCGAAAAAGGAAAGGCTATTATCCCTAGTTCAGTTGGGGCTTTTGAATGGGGCGGTATGTATTATACCCATTACACCATCGACCCCAAGGAGGATTTATTGCTAGTGGTCATGTTTCAAGTTTGGCCGAAAAAAGATGGTGGAATCGAAAAACAGGTACAACAAATGATTTACCAATCGATTATTGACTAAACTATTTTGTCAAAATATCAGTTCTAAAAGGGTTATCACACAAGTTTTTGGGGCTTTTTATAAGAAAAAATATCCCCAAAATTATATCCCAACAAAATTATGTCTGAAATCAAAACTGCATTTATTACAGGTGGTTCGAAAGGTATTGGCTATGGAATCGCTGAGGTATTAATCAAAGAGGGCATCAAAGTTGCCATCACAAGTCGCTCGTTGGCAAGCGCCGAAGAAGCCGCTGCCAAACTAAACGAAATCAAAGAAGGTTATGCGTTGGGCTTGGAGTCGGATGTAAGAAGCCTTGCTTCACAAGAAGCCGCAGTTGCTAAAGTATTACAAGCTTGGGGGAGAATCGACTATGTAGTTGCCAATGCTGGTGTGGGTCACTTTGCTCCTGTGCAAGACATGACCGAGGAACAATGGCAAGAAACAATTGATATTAATTTGACTGGCGTTTTCTTCACAACAAAAGCTACACTTGAAGCACTAAAAGCTACACAAGGATATTTTATCTCTATTTCGAGTTTGGCTGGTACCAATTTCTTTGCTAAAGGAACGGCCTACAATGCCAGCAAATTTGGTTTAGTAGGATTCACGCAGGCACTTATGATGGACGTCCGTAGCGAAGGTATCAAGGTCACTACCATCATGCCAGGTTCGGTAGCAACCTATTTCAATGGTCACACACCCAACGAACAAGATGCGTGGAAAATTCAACCCGAAGATATTGGTCAAATCGTTGCTGACCTTATCAAACTTCCAGCACGCACTTTACCAAGTAAAATCGAAGTAAGACCAACGTCACCAAAGTAATTGTGAGTTGTGAATGATGAATTGTGAATCAGGAGTGTACGAAAGATTTCCAATAATTGCGGATTTGGGATTTCTGATTTCGGAAATAAAGTAAAATATCTCTATTTTTTATAAAACATAGAAGATTACACTTCCGAAATCCCACATCCGATATCCGAAATAGACATTTTTAGAATTCCTTCGTACAGTTCTGATTGTGAATTGTGAATGGTGAATTTTGAGAAATCAAGAAAATGAACAAAATATCCTCGTCTAAAATCAAATACCCTAAGTTATAAGCAAGGGCGATTCACAATTCACCATTTACCAATTCGTCTCCACGGCTTTTCTTTTATCAGCCTCGATTGAAATACTTTGCTGGGTGTTCAGAATACGTTTTTGAGTGTCCTCAATCGACAAAATGGCTAATTTATACGTTCCTGCTTCAAATTCGAAGGTTGGAATCTGATTTTCGAAATATGGGCCAAATACAGCATGCCCTCCCACCAATAATCTTACTCCAGCTTTTACCGAACGAAGCGGAAATACATACACTCGCTTTTCTGATTTTGCAATTAAGTACACCCCATTGTCAGGGTCGAGCCAAGGAAAATAAAAATCTCCAACACCACGAATTAACACATTCCCGTCCTGCACTTTGGCTTCCTCCAATTTTATCTGAGGCTCATGGTTAAAATCGTTGGTTAACAGAATAGGTGTCAAGCTGTCGAAAACCGTAGCAGGATTATCGTATTTAAACTGCTTGGGATGATTAGACTTACCTGATAAATCTTCGTAAGTCCAATTGAACATGCTACAAATCAAGCCTTTGTAATGGTAATCAATTTGAGAAATACTTTGCCAAAAACCATTGAAAAAACAAAGAATAGAAAAAGGTAGGGCAAATAAAAACATTCGCCAACGCTGCTTTTCTTCCAATACGCGAAGCAACCAAGCATAGATTGTAATCACAAACAGCAAACTGTAAATCTTGTAACGACTCGTCAAAATTGTTGGCATTCCATAGCCCACAACCCTAGTCCAAGCAACAATAAAGGCTGAGAGAATAATCAATAAAATAGTTGCCAACACAAAAACTGGCCAGTTTTTTGGTGTGGAATACTGTTTAAGTTTAAAATCAAAAGGGATATTTCTTACCACGCAGATTAGCGATAACACTAGCAGTAATCCTCCCAACAAGATTGCCTTTATGCTTCGAATATGAATAGGAGTATCCATAGCAACATCTGCTGCACTTCCTGTAAAAGAAATAAAGGCAAGAATTACCTTTTTCAAATCACTCAAAGTTGCTGTTGGGGTTGCTGGAGGTTTTTGATAGCTCGCAAAATAGAGATAGGCCAAGAGCGCACCAACAATAACCAATATTCCCAAACTTTTCCATTGTTGCTTCAAAACCAAAAACCCTCCCATAATGGCCAAGGTCACGAATCCATTCCCACTAGTAAATACGGCAATAGATACCAACACTAACGCACTTAGGAGCCTTTCTTCCTCTACTTCCCAAAATGCCCAAAGACTCAGGAATACAATTCCAAAGTTTTGGATAGAAGCCATTCCCCAATAGGTATTTTCTTGGTTAATAGAGGTCAATAAGATCCAAGGAAGAGGGATGAAGTACAAAAATGATATCTTATTTTTCTTAAAAAAAGCAGCAAATATTCCTAAAACGCCTACAAGCAAAATATTACCGAACCACATCAACCATTTGTAATTAATACTACCATAAATCCAATAAGTTAGCAAAAACCAAATTCGTGTGAGTCCAATACGGTGTTCGTTATGCTGGGCAAAAATACTAGCCAACTTTTCTGTCCAAGTTGTACTTTCCTGATATTTTACAAGAAAACCTTTTAGTCCATGGTCGTCGACATACGGAATATTGATACCATAAAGCTCAATCAATAGGAAATACAGTAGAATGGGTAAAATGAGTAAACCCCAAAACCAAAACTTCGACAGGATTTTTTGTTCTTTCACTATCTATAAATTTTAATATTTTGAAAATGCTTTCTAAGTATGAGTGATGAATTGTGAAT
>NZ_JBMLSD010000447.1:0-3910 GCF_049240685.1 Flectobacillus sp. | reverse complement strand
CACAATTCAATAATTACCTCTAATACCGATACTTTATGCCCTCAAAATTGAACAATACTAAGGTTTGCCCTTTTCTTTTCAACAAAACTCTATCTGCCTCTTCAAGTGATATTCTTTGGGTATAGGTGGCATCTTTGGGTAGGTACAAATTAACCAACTGCGCATCGTGATTATCAAATTCTCCTTTTGGACGCTCGATTGCCTTGCTAAAACCAGTTGCATAAAATGAAGGATAAACAATGGTATCGCCAGGCATATATATTGACTTAATTTTGTCTGCAATCAAAATATAAGGGTTTGATATCCGCCCGTGAGAATTAGTATATTTCTGCTGTGTATCGGCATAAAAATGTTTGATAATTCGAGCAAAAGAATAATACTGTACCATAGCCAATACTGCAAAACCTATTGCGATAATTTTGTATTTTTCAAACATTAACACCAAAAACCAAGCCATCAATATTGATACAAAAGGTAAACCAAAACTGGTATATCTAAAATAAAATCCTGTCATCACCCCTGCTTTATAAGCCGATAATACTGAAAAAACAAAAGGGATAAACACCATCAATAAAACAAACACAAACAACTGAATATCAATCTTTTTACTTTTATTCAGAATAATCCACGCTACTAATACCAATAAACCAATTACAAGAACGAGCGCTATTTTATTACCTAATTTTTCGTACCATCCATTAGTAAAAATAAAGTAATCAGATACAATACTTATTCCTCGAGTAAAGAGATTTTTCCAAGAAGCTATATCGATAAACCCTTGATAGGATGCTGCCAACTTCGGATTTTTCAAAATAGAATGATACAAATTAGTAGCATCTTTGATATACAAAAGAGCATATTGCCCAGGCCCTTTTGTCATCCATAATCCAAACGGAATAGCCATAATTACATAACATACACAGAAGTTTCGAAGCTTTTCGAAAGTGCGATCAACCAGCAACCAATAAAGTCCATGTGCCAGAAAAACCGTAAAAGTGAGGTAGTTCGAAAAAATGGCTAATACAATCGAGAGGGTATAGCCCACATAATACTTCAGTGAGTTTTTACCATTAACCATTATCTCCAAGAAATAGTATGAAGCTACCGTACCAAAAAAGATACAGGTCGTATAAAAACGTGCTTGTTGACTAAAGATGATAAAAAAAGGCTCGGTTGCCGCCAAAAATGCTGCTAATAAGGCAATCTTATCATTTTTAAATATATTTCGTCCTATCAAAAAGATGAATAAGATGGTCAGTAAATTATATATGGCTGAGACACTCCGAAGTACTCCATCCGAGTGACCAAAAAGCTGTCCAAAAATATTCATGCTAATCAAATGCACGGTTGCATTGCCACTGGTATCGCCGCGGGCGTTGGCATCTAGCAAATCAGCGATGGTTTTTGGTTGCCAGAAGTCTTTTGGTGTAAAAGTTTTGTCAGGTGCCATGAGGGCTTTTTTCCCTCCAATATTCACATTTCCTACCGCTACCATAATTCCTTGTTTTTCGTCACCAAAAATGCCATAATGGTTGATATGATAAAAACGGAGTACAGCAGCAAAAATAACAATGAACAGAAAAGCGATATTTGCAGTATTCTTAGACATTTAATTTTATTTTGAGGTCAATGGATAAGTTAGTGCTACAAAGGTAGCATTGTAAGTCTTTCTAAATGATGATATTCGATACCAAAATAGGCTTTGGTTTGAGCTATTTCTTGCAAAATTTCTTCTTGACGTTTTGGATTAATACCAGATTTAATCCCCACAACCAATACATTTTTGGGCGTATGTGCATCTGAAATAAATTCAAAAACTTTGGTTTTGTAACCAAAATATTCCAAAATCAATGCACGAATTCCGTCAGTAACCATTTCGGCTTGTCGTTCGAGAAATATGCCGTATTTGGTCAAAAACTTCAATTCATTTTGCGCTTTGTTCTTTTCTATTTCTCTTCTGATTTGCTTGTGACAACATGGCGCCACCACAATCAACTCGGCATCAGATTGCAGACCTTTGAATATAGCGTCGTCTGTGGCAGTATCGCAGGCGTGCAAAGCTATCAACATACTGATATCTTTTTGCTCATAATCCAAAATCGTTCCTTGGGTAAAACTCAAACCATCGAAACTTGCATTTTGGGCAAATTGATTACACAAGTTGACCATGTCTTGTCGGTATTCTACACCTTGAACTAGCGTTTTCAAGCCTAAGGTATTGTGCAGATAATCGTACAAAGCAAATGTTAAATACCCTTTCCCAGAGCCCATATCTACCACTTTGTGTAGTTTTTCGATGGCTGAATCTTTAATCAAAGCGCTCAAAATTTCTACATAGTGATTGATTTGGCGGTATTTGTCTTGAGCATTTTTAAACACATTTCCTTGCTCGTCTGTGATTTTCAAATCCACTAAATAAGCCTTTTCATTCGTAGATATCAACCTTTTCTTTTCTTTATCATGACCCAATGAGGGTTGATTTGTCACACTGGCCGCTTTTTGCTTTAGAATTACTTTACCATTTTTCAAGGCCTCATATTGCCAATCTGACGCTGTGCTCATGAGTGTTGCTACTTTAAAACCCTCTTCCAACCATTGAGCAACCCAACGATATCCTTCTGTCAAGTCGAAGTTCTTGACAATATCTTTCGTTTTATATCGAAAAGTAAACGCTAGTTTTTCAATGTTTTTTATCAAAACTAAACGTATGTAAATATTTTTCAAATCAGGCTCATCGCCCTGATAATTGCCCAAAGAGACTTTTACCAAAGACTTTTGCTCGACTGCCTGTTGAATTTGTTCACAAAATTGTACTATCTGATTTTTCACTAGAATCATCTTTAAACTTTCAAAGTGCAAAGATACAAAAATAGCCTCGGATTGAGGCTATTTTTGTACTTATCAAAGAAGCTGTTTGGTAAATGGTTATTTTTTCAACCATCCATTTGAATCCATCCAACTTTTCAAACGTTCAAACCATTTATCTGGAGTAGTTTTATTGTTCAAACCAAATCCATGCCCACCTTTTGGATAAATATGTAATTCGGCAGGGACTTTCTTTTCTACCAAAGCATCATAAAATCTCAAAGAGTTTTGGACAGGAACACCGCCATCATCTTGGGCATGTACCAAAAAACACGGAGGTGTTTGTGGCGTCACCTGCAATTCGTTAGAATACAAATTCACTAAGCTTTCTGATGGATTTTTGCCAATCAATTGTTCCTGTGAGCCTCTGTGTCCAAAAGGTTTCATCGTGATAACAGGATATAACAACACCGCAAAATCAGGTCGAACGTTGCTTTTATCTGCCAATTCACCTACTGGTTGGGCAAAATGTGTCGCTGTCGTTGCAGCCAAGTGTCCACCAGCCGAAAAGCCCAAAATACCCACACGATTGGGGTTAACACCAAAAGATTCAGCTTTCGAACGTACAAATCTCAATGCTTGTTGCGCATCCTGTAAAGGTGCAATTGTTCTGTCGTCTTGCTTCGTTGAATCAGGAATGCGGTATTTTAACACAAAAGCAGTCACGCCGATTTTGTTTAGTTCCTTTGCTACATCAGAACCTTCGTGAGAAGCTGCCAAAATACGATATCCTCCTCCTGGAAACACAATCACGGCTGTTCCATTGGCCGTTTCTTTGGACGCAGGATATACTGTAATAGAAGGAATTGAAACCTCAGAAATTCTCAAAATACCATTGGCATCCGTCGCCGATGACTCTGTATTTTTATGAGGTTTTGTATTAGGAACTTTTCCTTCGTATAAAGGATATTCTTGAGTTTGTGCTTGTGCTAATTGCATCATAGTCGCTAAACAAATAGAAAATAAGACTTTTTTGGTCATAGGTAAAAGGATGTTATTGGTTAAAAGATTATCGGTTATCGGAATAAAAAAGTAAGTAGTCGTG
>NZ_JBMLSD010000446.1:0-4792 GCF_049240685.1 Flectobacillus sp. | reverse complement strand
TCGATGTTTTTTGAAGTATTCATGTTATGTATTTTGAGAGTGAATGTTATTATTTTAGTTTTTGTAATTCCATTTGCTGGAGTTGTAATCTTAATCGATAGGTGTATTTTTTCGAGATAATTTTAGGGTCTTTATCATCCATTTTCTCTACGTTATCCAACTCGGCTTTTTGAGAAAAAATAATGGTAGCATCTCCATAGTCTTTGAGATTGACATCAATTCTCACACTTTTTTGACGTTTCACCTTGAGATAGATATATTTTACCTGTTGCGATTTAAGCAACTTTAGAATCGGTAGAATAGTCGCATTAACTAAAGTGATGCTATTTGTTTCAGAAGGTGAGACAAAATGCCCACTGGTCTGAATTCCCTCTGCCCATTTCAGATTGGTACTGGAGTTGACCCGAACGCTAAATCTAGTTCCTGAAATAGTGATTCTTGGATTTTCGACTTCTTCAGCTACATCGATTCTGTTGAGCTTTTCGACGATACTGAGCAACTCAGATACATTGATTCCAAAAGTATGTTTTTCAATGTCTGGTATGGCTCTTAAGTAGTTGGGTGGCCACTTTACATCTAGTTGGAGACCATATTGAGTATAGTGACCTCTTTGTGAGCCTATAGCGTGTATCCAAATCATAGAATAAGGATTCGCACTAAATACACCGTCATCCGAAAAGCATATCCCGTATTCATTGGATATTGAACTATTGTTGAGAAACCTAGCCATAAGTTTCATGAAATTAGGATTAGTCGTACTAATCAATTCGTTGGGTTCTGGCTTAAGAGCTTCTTCTCCTTCAATTCTATAAATCAGGTTTGAGAGTTGAAAAGGATTGAAGGTTACAGATGAGTTATCATTCAGGGTAACTTCCAGTTTAAGAATACCTGCATCAAAAACGGGTTCAGCAGAGTTTACCTCGAAATTTTTTCGGATATATTCTGCTAGTTCTTGAACACTTAGGAATGGTATTGTATTACCATCGAATTTATCACCTGTTATTCCTGTACTTTTAAAGTATTTCCAAAGCGCTACCAAAAACCTTTCTCTCTGGCTGTAGAGAGAAAGGGGGAGTTTACCAATTGTGCTATCTTTAACCATTTTGTAATAGCTTATTTCTTTCAAGGATTTGTAACTGCAATCGTAAACGATATTTATACTTGAGCGTAAGAACTCTTTTAGCATCATCATTCTTAGGCTGCTCCTGCACTAAGGTTGGACTATTAAATACAGGCAGCTCTTGAAGCTCATCACTAAATTGATTTTCTAGGTTTACTTCATCCGCAATGATTTTAAATTGCTCAGGGCTTAGCTCGGCACTTACTTTTAGTTTGATTCCTAATGTATTAAGGACGCTGCTTAAGTTGCTAACATGAACTAATGCTGTCATGGTAGAAGAAACTTTTTCGAAATTGTTTCCAACAATGTAAGAAAGAATATCTTCGTCTAAGTACACATTTCCAGCCACCTGTTTACTTGCTGAAACAACCAGTTTAAAGTGATAAGGGTCTTTTCTGAATATAGACAAAGTATTGGAACACTTTAACGATTGGTTGGTCATAATACTCGAGACAACCTTCAAGCACTTATTGATAGGTACACTTACTTTTTGTGACGAGTTTCTACTTGCTTTCTGAATGTAGTTTTCTGGAAGGAGAATTCCTTTTCTAACTTTATTTTCAAGAGTGGTAAACTGTATTAATCGTCCCGAAAAATTATCATTTCGATATGCTTGAATCAAATTACCCGTGACAATGTATCTGATACCTCTATCTTTTAAATTGTTTGATATGGCAATTTCCCATTTAGGTAAAAGCTCTTTTACAAAAGAGTAATTAATTGGCATCTTTTGCGAAGCCCCTTTGATTGAAAATATCCTTTCCGAATTACTTCCTGAGATTGACGGAAAAGATAGTAATCTTCTTGAGGAAGCCACTGCAATTCGCAACCCAATATTGGAGGGGGAAAACGGTTTATCTTTTGTTGGATTAATCCTAACACCTAAACAAGTGGCTAATATTCTTGTTGTATCGCCATTTTCGAAGTTGTTTTCGGGAAATAGTAAAGGCATTCCAACTTGAAAGAAGCTTACAATTTCTTTAACGTAAGATAATTCATTGGCAGATTTTCTTCTACACTCATTAATTGATGACACCTCAGCCTCTTCAAGCTCAATTAACCTGCCTTGAACATAAGCATCTAAAGCAGCGGTAAGTCCTTTTTCCGCTTTTTCTTGGTATGCTTTCTCTGAAGTAATTCTTTCTTTTTTTAAGGCATAACTTTTCTCTATTTTCTCAATGTCTCTTTTAAGAATTATAGCAAAGGAGTTTTCAGCCTGTTGAATAATCTCTTGAGTAATTTGCTCAGGTCTTTTACCATCTAATGATGCTTTTAACTCGTCGTGTAACTCAGAGACACTCATGGGCTTTCTTAATACATTTACTTCACAACGTTCGATAAAGGTATTGTCAGAAAATGGACTTCTCCCACCTGTACCTACTTGTACGACAGTTCTTTCCAAGGTTTTAGCACGCAAGTCTTGTGTTTCAACCTCAAGGTCAAACTTGTCGTCTTCGATTAATTGTTTGATGTGCTCATGATAGCGTTCTAAAATCTCTGCGTAAAACTTTTCCTGTTCAAGTACAGGTAAGACAGCAACTCGACCAGAAACCTTACTGGCTGCACCAATTTGGATTGGGTCTCTATCTTCTTCGAATAAGTTGAGAGGGTCATCAAGTTGTAAGCAAAGGTCTGTATTCTCTTCCATGTATTTAAACACAATCTCATCGCCGTACTTATTCAAAAAATCTTCTGATTTCATCAAAGATTCAGAGTTCTTCTGGTTGGCTGTGGTGTTAGCATCCAAAGATTTTAGCTTCTTTTGAAGCATCATCATGAGTCTTTTTTCCGCTGGAATCGAGGAAATAAGGTAATCGTAAATAGGCTTCTTAATCTGCCCCGTTCTGTTAATCCTACCTCTTTTTTGTACTTCAGTATTAATATCCAATTCAGCTTGCAGAACAATCATGACCCTTTGTTTGACTTTTTCCGCAGGTACTTTAGAAGTAATGATGGCATGTGCTGAAGCACCTGTAGAACCACTTTGGTTAATCATCAAAACATCTATCTCATTGTCATTGAATTTTCTAAAAGCATCACTGACGTTTTCAGCTTTTCTTCGAGAGACCACTCCGACAAAATTTTGTGTAGTTTTTTCAGACAATCTTTCACCTAGACCATTGAGTGAAACATTGTTAAAATTGACAGAGAGATTTACTTCCAATTTACGTCCTGTAACCTCAGCCACCTTATATCCATAAGCTTCAATTTTTTGCTTGATATAGTCAATGGGCGAAATACATAGAGAGCGTGAAGCATTTTGTATTTTATTGAAAATACGAAAATATTCATCACGAGCATCCATGGACATGGCTTCAATATCAAAGGTATTTTTATGGTGTTTTCCCACCTCATCCTTGATTGAATACATTAGTACCGCATTAAGGGACTTAAGTAGTACATTACTGAATGAAGCTGAAATAGTAGAACCATCTGAAACAATTGTACCTTCTTCATCTTCCATATTTTCTAAGAAAGACCCCATCGTTGAAGAAAATGCAATAACTGGCTTTTTACCCTCTTTCAATCTCATAATAGCACGATTAGCTACATCGTCTGCCTTGAGGGCAAATAACATTTGATTGACCAACATAAATACCTTTGAAAAGGCGGGAGATGCATCAACACCTGCACGTTTAGTTCCATTCTCAATGATTGCTTGAGCTTGACTATCACGAACCTCTTTGTCAAGTTGTTTTACCTCTGGAATAATGTACTCCTTCTGAAAAAGGATGATATCTCTAACGATTTCAGTAAACTCATCTGCTATTTTTCTATCTCTTAAAGCATTTTTCTCAAGGTTGATATAGTTCACTTCTATTCCTTCATATAACCTTTCTCTACGAATGAGTTGACCTTGTGATGCTAACTGTGATGCTACAACTTCTTGAAGTGCTACTCCACCCTGCTTGAAGGCATTCACCAGTGCTTCGGTATCTATTGCTGCCTCAGAAATACAGGTTTTCATAGCATACAGTGGCATATTATCAGGTCTTTTTGCAAAGGTGGCAGAAAGAAAGGTAACCCCTTTGGCTTGAGCACACACATTCATCAGAATTAGACCAGTATTAGATATACCAGAAGCATTATGCGCTTCATCAAGAATTAAGATTGAACCCTTCGAAACATCGAATAAGAAATCAATCTTTGGCGACCCTTTTGAGTCTGATATCTGAGAGTATGTGAGCATTACAAGGTCGTATTCTTTTGGAAGAATTCCTGATTTGATGATTCTATCTTGTTCAGATTTCATCGGAGGTGCATATATCAAGTCTCCGTTTCGGTCTTTGATTTGGGTCTTTGAATCACGGGCATTCACAATAAAAGGATTTAGTGATTTGCTTCCAATGTCATCCATGTCTCGATACAAATCAGAGAATAGATTTGGTTTCTCTGTAATAAAAATGGGTCTGTATCCTTGTTTTGTAGCATATCTAATCATTGCAGCAGCGATACGCCCTTTACCTATTCCAGTCTGGTCAGCAATGATAATTCCTTGGTTTTTTGCTTCAATGTTGTAGATGGCGAGAGCTACCGCATCGATTTGCTCAGCTGAAAGTGCCTTGTAGAGAGCTGCCTTGTTTGGATACTTTAAACGACCTTGTACGAAGGCATCTACGTCACCGCCAATGGCTTGTTTGAGATTTTGTAGCGCTTGATTGATTTCAAAAC
>NZ_JBMLSD010000445.1:0-7117 GCF_049240685.1 Flectobacillus sp. | reverse complement strand
AGCCAGCACCAGCGGGGAAATTTAGCCAAGGAAAACCACCCGTGGCATTGCCCAATTTGTTATGCTTAATCACACCCAAATTTTTAATAAAATCATGATATACAAACTCAAATCAATTGGAATTGCAATTCTTATAATCTGCTCATTGCAAGCAAAAGGACAAAACGTGGTCTGGACAGATATTGATAATTTTTGGACTGCATACGACAAAATTATTCAAACCAAAGACTCGGTTACACAGTATAAGCTACTTGAAGATTTATACTTATCCAAAGCAACGGAAGGCTTGATTGCTATGAGGCAAGTAAGGAACTATACTGCAAAGGACTATTTAGATGCCATTAATAATTACCCGAATTTTTGGAACTCTATCCGAAGGAATACGCTAAGAGCTAGTGAATTTGCAAAAGATTTTAATTCGGGAATCGACCAATTGCGCTTACTTTATCCAGCACTAAAACCAGCTAAAATTTACTTTACCATCGGAGCAATGAGAAGTAATGGAACAACGTTAGACAACCTTGTTCTCATTGGTGCTGAAATGGCCATGACAGACAAAAATACTATATCTGATGAGCTTTCACCCGATTTTTTAAGAATTGGTAGACGAAAGTATTTTGATAGTAACCCAATTAATACGTTGGTTTTGCTTAATATTCACGAATATGTTCATACACAACAAAAACCTTGGGTTGATAACCTACTGTCTTATGTGATCAGAGAGGGGGTGGCCGAATTTGTTTCTGTAAAAGCTATGAATGTCCCATCTGCCGCTCCTGCAATCGAATTTGGGAAGAACAATCCCGTAAAAGTTAGGGCTAAGTTTGAGCAAGAAATGTTCTATATCAACAACCAAAGTAACTGGCTTTGGAGTGACGCTCCTAATGAATTTGGGGTTAGAGATTTGGGATATTATATCGGCTACCAAATGTGTGAAAATTTTTATAATCAAGCAGAAAACAAATCTCTAGCCATCAAAAAAATGATAGAATTGGATTATACTAACGAGACGGATGTAGAAGACTTTGTAGAAAAATCTAAATTTTTCTCAAAACCACTCAACGAACTTTACCAAGACTTTGAAAAGAAACGTCCTACTGTTGTTGGAATCAAGCAATTTCAAAACAAAAGCAAGAACGTTAATCCTAATATCAAAGAAATAACTGTTCAATTTTCAGAGCCATTAAATGGATACAACACTGGAGTTGATTTTGGAGAACTAGGCCAAAACGCTTTTCCAAAAAATGATGTAAAAAAGAGATTTTGGTCAAACGAGAATAAGTCTTGGACTATTACGGTAGACTTAGAGCCCAATAAAAAATATCAACTACTGATTACCAACAATTTCAGAACTCGAAATGGCATGCCCTTGAAACCCTACTTGATTGATTTTCAAACAAGTAAATAAAAATATATACACACAATACTCCCACCTGTTGCGTAAGTCATTTTCTCTAAAAATACATTTAGCTTATGTTCTCAAACCTCTTTTAAAGCGATTTAAAGGAGGTTTGTTTTTTTCTGAGTGTAGGAAGTGCTAAAAACCAAGCGCTTTAAATGAACAAACCATGCCAATTTATTAAGATTGACTAGGTGATACACTCAATATCAGAGATTTTTACAACCCTACATAACGATAGAATAAGCATTTTGGGACAGCGTCCATAGGCAAAATTAAAGCTGCCACCACATGATGGAAGTCCATGGTAATTGCTATATATTTGAGTTGCGTAACAGGCAAAAGGTATTGCCATTATGAAGGCAGGGGGAAACTGAGAGAACTTAAGCATGTGAAGTACTAATACAAAACAAGATTTTGAAACTACTTAAACTTTATTATTTGTTAGAGGAAAAAGATAGGAGGGAAGCCTAGTAGGGATTTTAAATTGTCGTTAATAATTTGAAAGTTTTGACTGATGACTCCATTCATAGGAAGAAGTTATTCACCCGTAACCTTATATTAAATGGCTAAAAAGGTAATGGTAAGCAAAATTATCCATTATCAATTAATTACTTACTTAACTTATAAAATGATAGAGATACTAATACAACATATTAATGATAAAATTGAAAACAAGCTTACCGAAAGTGATATTAACGTACTTTCAGAAGTTTTCCAACCTAAGAAATTGCGAAAACATCAGTACTTGATACAAAGCGGAGATGTTTGCAAAATTGCGGCTTTTGTTGTCAAAGGTGCACTAAAAAAATATACGATTGATAGTACAGGAAAAGAAAATATCCTGGAACTTTATATCGAAAATTGGTGGGCAGGTGACAAGGAAAGTTTTATGATAGGCACGCCAACTCCGTACTATATCGATGCCTACGAAGACACAGAATTATTGGTCTTAACTAAAGAAAATTTTGTAAATAAACTCAGTAAGCAATCTTTTATTTCCGAACTCAATAATATACTCACAGAACGACAATCTTTTCAGCTTATGAAAAGATTACATTCTTCTCAGACCCTCACTGCAGAACAAAAATTAGAACAATTACAAAATAGCTATCCAGAATTCTTTCAGAGATTTCCACAACATATTATTGCCTCTTATTTGGGTATGACAAAAGAAACGCTAAGTCGTATACGAAGCAATTCGTTAAGAAAATAGAATCCTTAATAATCCAAAAACGTTGACCTACATCAACGTTTTTTTTTGTCTTACCTCATCGTTTTGAGAGTGGAAATGATATCAACTTTGCATTGAAAATGTAAAAATTATATATCATGAAAAAATTAGTTTATCCAGCATTTATCGCTATTGTACTGGTAACATCAGCATTCAAAGTAATTAATAATTCTACTTCTTGGAAGGTTAATGAAGAGACCTACTCAGTGAAGTTTACTAGCAAAAAGTTTGATGGTGCGTTTAAAGGATTAAAAAGCGAGTTGCTTTTTGATGAAAATAATCTTGCTTCATCTAAATTAATGGCAACAATTGACGCCAGCACTATTAATACAGGCAATGGAATGCGTAATGGGCATGCCAAAAAGGGATTAGATACCAAGACCTTTCAAACTGTAAAGTTTGAATCAACTTCTATTACTAAGACAGCAAGCGGTTATGAGGCAAATGGTAATCTTACTATCAAAGATGTGACCAAACAAATCAAAATTCCTTTCACGTTTTCAAAAACTTCTGAAGGTGGTGTTTTTGCTGGTACTTTCTCAGTAAAACCATCAGAATATAATGTAACAAGAAGTGGTACGCCTGAGGTATTGGAGTTTCAACTTAACGTGCCTGTTACAAAGTGAACTGGAGGCAAGCTTTAATAATGGGGATAGCAGGAAGCCTGCTATCTTCATTGGCTAGTGTAATTTATATGAATATATATAATGAAGCATTGGTAGTAGATTTTAGCAAAGTAGCAGGAATCTCAAATATTATTGCCGCCAATACGATTGGTTGTTTACTTATGGCTTTAGGCTATATGTTCATCATAAATTGGAAAGGCGTAAAAACTATTGGTTGGCTAAATATTGTCTTTAGTGTGTTGAGTTTTGCTTCCATTGTAGGTGTAATGGGATTCAATCTGCCTTTAGATACCGAATCTCCAGAGTTATTCCCTGGTATGATTATTCCAATGCACTTTTTCCCGATTTTGTCAATACTGGTAATTTTTCCCTTCTTTAAATTAAATGGCAATGAAAGCAACAGATAAGCCTTCCAAAGTATGGGATATCTTCCTATGGATAGCTCAGGGTATTCTTGCATTAGTACTTGTGTGGGCTGCCTACACCAAGTTGTTTCAGTCATTACAAGAGGCGGCCAAAATGTTACCTTGGGCAAAAGATAACATCGTTCTTCTAAAAGTCACAGGTGTCATTGACTTATTGGGGGCATTGGGTATTATTTTGCCAGCAGCCACACGGATTCAGCCTAAGCTTACAGTTTTTGCGGCCTATGGTATTATTGCTCTCATGATTATAGCCTCCATATTTCATATTTCAAGAGATGAAGTATCCTTAATTAGTATGAATATTTTCTTCTTATTACTAGCGGTATTTGTAGTGTGGGGTAGAACCAAAAAAGCAATTGTTTTCCCTAAAAGCTAGCCCAAAAACCTATCATTTGTAAAAGTAAATTGCTGGGAATCTCCATTTTATGCAATTCGGGAAAATTAGATTTAGGTGGTGGGCAATAGGTAAATAGTTTTAATAGGTTTTTTAATAAATACAGACATGCTTGTGTCCAAAGCCCACCGCCGAAAGCCCAATATTTTAATTTTATTTTACACGATTACTTAACCAAAAAACGGATGCAGTCATTTATCCATGATAAAAATATTGATACATCCTTAAGCAAATTGAAATATAATCAACTATAAATGTAATGAAACTGAAACATTTTTATCGGCAGTCCAAGGCCAATCAAAACTATTTGATTGAGATGTTTGCTTTTCTTCCTTTTATAATTATGGTTTTCAGCGGTTTGATAATGATCAGGTTTCATACGAGCGAAGATAAAATTTTGTTTGTATGGGGTATTAGTAAAAGTCAATGGCTGTTTTTTCATAAAATCTGTTCGGGTGTAGCATCAAGCATGGTAGTTTGGCATTTAGCGCAACATTTTTATTGGATTCAACAATTTTTTACACTTAAACTAAAAAATAAGTTCAAATTTTTAAATGGAGCTCTTTTCATCGTATTCTTACTCACGGCAATTACCTCTACCCTCTCTTGGCTGGTTTTTAGCGAAAGCTTTATTGGGAACGCACTAAGAGGTTTACATAGTAAATTAGGTTTTGTAAGCATCATTCTTTTTTTCTTTCATATCAAAAATTATCTCCATTGGATAAAAAAAATGACTACTAAACTTATTAATCTGAAATAATTACGCCAATGGAACGAAAACAATTTATTAAAGAAATAGTCGGAACATCAATATTATTATCTATGGATGGTATATCAACACTAGCAAATGCTATTACATTGCAAAAAGCTGCCAATACGGTTAGTACAGATGAAATTGCCTCTTTTGGAGCTATTCATTTGAACAATACTTCAATAGAAAACGCAATTTCTTTTTGGACAAAAGTGATTGGAATGAAGTTGAGAAGCCAATCGGACACTATCGTAGAATTTGGAACCCTCAACAAAACTTTAGTGGTGGTTCACGAAACAGCTAAATCTTCCTTCAAAGAAGGCTTCAGTGGTTTATACCATTTTGCCATTCATCTACCCAACAAACAAGCCTTTGCCAAAGCCATTCATCGCTTACGACAAAACAAGTACTCATTTTCGCCAATTGACCATACCATGACACAATCGTTATATCTAACTGATTTCGATAATGTAATGGTTGAGTTGGCCATCGAAACCCCCGAACGTTTTAAACGAGTAATTAATGAAGGTGGTTTATTTATGGAAGACACCGACGGGACTGTTAGAGGTGCATCGGCACCTTTAGATACGGAAGAAGTTATGAAATATCTTGCCGATAAAGATTTGAGTGTAGTGATTGACGATGATACCAAAATTGGTCATATTCATTTTTATGCTCAAGATGTTGCTCTCAATAATGTGTTTTACCAAAAACTGGGGTTCTCTCAGTTTAACTTTTTCCCACAATACAAATACGCTGATTTAGGCGCAGGAGGAATTTATCAGCATCGTGTGGCCATGAATTCTTGGCATGGAAATAATAGACCATTGGCGCCATCTATCTATGCTGGTTTAAAACATTATCATATTATTTTTAAATCCAAAGAACAACTTCAACATGCTATTAGTGCAATTGGGAATGTTGAAGAAAAAAATGGAAACTATTGGACTTCCGACCCAACAGGAATTAAAATACAACTTACGCATGAGGCATAGCTTAAAGTTGATGAAATAATGAATCTGAAATTTATCATGCTAATGAGTGTACAATTATTTTTATTAAATATTTGTACAGCACAAAACAAACAAAATGTCGTGGAAACCGAAACATCACTACACTATATCATTCGTGAAAGCAAGGATACCGTTGAAAAATCACCTCTGTTGATTTTGTTGCACGGACATGGTAGCAATGAAAATGATTTGTTTTCTTTAGAAAAAAATATTCCAGATAATTGGACAGTAATATCCGTACGTGGACCATATAAGCTGGCTGAAAGTAGCTATCGATGGTACGATGTAAAATTGGTGAATGGAAAAATTACTATAAATATTCAAGAGGAGGAAAGTAGCAGAGCAAAACTAATACAGCTCATCTCTCAAATAACCAAACAGTATCATGTTGATAGCCAAATGATTATTGTCGCAGGATTTAGTCAAGATGCCAATATGGCTCAATCTTTAGGCTTGGGCGAACCAAATTTAGTTAAAGGCTTTGGCGTTTTTAGTGGTCGATTTATTGAAGAATTTACACCATATATTCGCAACGCTACAGCACTGCAAAACACTAGGGCTTTTATTGCTCATGGAAGTGGGGATACCATGTTGCCTAAAACTTATGCAAATGAAAATATCAGTAATTTTAGGTATCCTTATCACCTATAGTGAGGACACCAATGGACATTCTATCTCTAGAAAACAGTGGAACGAGTTTTCTAAATGGCTTTTAAATTTTAATTAAAATGAAGAAAAGGAATTTTGATAATTCAAACTGTTCGGACGAAGCAGGAAAATTGATGCCCATTGTTGACTTTAATAGTTGTGGAGGAAAGGAAGACTGCGCAGTAGTATGCCCCTATAATGTGTTTGAAATGCGTCCAATTTCAAAAGAAGACAAGACTAAGCTTAATTTAAAAGGACAGCTCAAAACTTTCTTCTTTAAACACAAAGCATACGTTATTAATCCAGAGCAATGCCATGCCTGTGGTCTTTGTGTTCAGGCTTGTCCCGAAAGAGCTATTAAATTGACAAGGTTCGTGAAGGAGGAAAAGTAAAAACTTCTATTTTGACTTAAGTTAGTACGCAAAATAAAATTTAATTTTTGAGCTTTGTGCATTTGGCAAAAAATATCTGTTACAACTAACAAACAAGTTAATACTCTTCGCCTGTTGCCTTCAACACAAAATGGACTATAAGCCATAAGAATAAGATAAAAGGTTTTTATAATTTCATATAACCCCTTTTTTCTTTAGCTTACTTCTTGATGCCCCCGCTAGTGCTGGCTTCCTA
>NZ_JBMLSD010000444.1:9700-17981 GCF_049240685.1 Flectobacillus sp. | reverse complement strand
ACAGCTTAATGCCCAAAGCCTATTGCCTGAAAAGCTACTTTCGAAAGCCTTTATTTCTTGGATGAAAATCCACGATAGTTTGTTGCAAATAAGCCCGGTCGAGGTGTGTGTATATCTCTGTAGTGGTGATACTCGAATGGCCCAGCATTTCTTGGATAGCTCTCAAGTCGGCGCCGCCTTCAATCAAATGCGTCGCAAAGGAATGGCGAAAAGTATGCGGACTAATATTTTTCTGAATGCCTGTCATCGTTGCCAAATCTTTAATAATAATAAAAACCATAACCCTTGTAAGGTTTTTGCCCCGACGATTTAGAAAAAGATGATCCGAAAAATCAGTTTGAATTGGTTGTTGCTTACGGATTTGTTCGATATAAATTTGGGTATAATGCATGGCATCGCGCCCAATAGGCACCAATCGCACCTTATCGCCTTTGCCTCGCACCCTAATAAAGCCAATATCAAAATAGCATTCTGAAAGTTTGAGCTCTACTAATTCCGAAACACGAAGCCCCGAACTATACAATACCTCCAGCATAGCTCTGTTGCGTGCGCCTTCGGGCGTTGATAGGTCGATGCTCTCCAGCATTTGTACAATTTCGGGATAGCTGAGGGTCGAGGGTAATTTTCGACCAATTTTGGGCGAAGCAATCAAAAGCGTAGGGTCTTGTTTGACCACGTCTTCTACTTCAAGGTATTTATAAAAAGCCTTCAGTCCCGAAAGCATACGAGCCTGAGAAGTAGCTTCTAGGCCAAGTTCATCGATGTACTGAAAAAAGCTAAAAATATGCTTGTCGCTTACTTCCGTAACCGACGGGGCGTCTTGGTGGGTGATTTCGAGGTATTCCCAAAATTTACTAACGTCACGAATATACGCTTCGATTGAATTCTCTGAAAGAGCTCTTTCGAGCGTGAGATAGTTTTTAAAGTTTTTTATATAAATTTGCCACATCTTGATACTTCCAAAATAAGTTTAAACAAAGTAGTTTTTATGAACTAGCGGAATCGACGCTTTGTTTTTAGGATATAATTTTCAATGTATTTTGCGAAGCTAATCAATATTTGGCATATTCGTAAAATCAGGCGGGTTGGATGGAGCTTTTTCAAGGCCTGATTATATTTTTAACTTTAAATTGATACAATTGTGACAAAAAAGCAGATTTTAATCGTGAATGGGCCTAACTTGAATTTGTTAGGAAAACGTGAGCCAGAAATATACGGTCATCAAACATTTGAACAGTATTTTGAAATATTGAGAGACAAGTTTGAAAGTCAGGTAGATTTGCATTATTTTCAGTCAAATCATGAAGGAGCCTTAATCGACAAAATCCACGAAGTTGGATTTACTTTTGATGGAATTGTTTTGAATGCTGGCGGATTTACGCATACTTCTATTGCCTTGGCAGATGCCATTGCGGCGGTAAAAACCCCAACGGTAGAGGTACATATTTCAAATGTTCATGCGCGCGAAGAATACCGTCATCATAGTTTCTTAAGCAAAAATTGTATCGGTATAATCATTGGCTTTGGCTTGAGAGGATACGATTTTGCTATCCAAACCTTTTTATAATGGAAAATAGGAGTGATGAACTCCAAACTCATCACTCATGAATCCACATTAGGATTGCACGACTGGTTTTGAACTATTTCGGATTTGAGATTGCTGATTTC
Organism: Flectobacillus sp.; assembly: GCF_049240685.1. Lineage (NCBI taxonomy): Bacteria > Pseudomonadati > Bacteroidota > Cytophagia > Cytophagales > Flectobacillaceae > Flectobacillus > Flectobacillus sp. The sequence goes on along the minus strand of NZ_JBMLSD010000444.1, from coordinate 16,313 downwards.
GGAAATTTAAAAAGTGCTTTAAACTTCCGAAATCTAACATCCGATATCCGAAATGGTCAAATTTGTTTGAACTCCCAATTCTCCACACTAACGGCCTTACTACGATGATTACATTTTATCCAGGACCTTCCAAAGTTTATCCAGTGGTTGAGCATTATCTCAAACAAGCCTTTGACGAGGGCGTGCTTAGCATCAATCACCGTAGTCAGGCGTGTATGCAGATAACCCGCTCGGCTATTGATTTACTTCATCAAAAACTTCATATTCCGACGGATTATACGATTTATTTTGTATCCTCAGCTACGGAGGTTTGGGAAATTATTGCACAATCGCTCACGCAACGTCATAGTTTGCACCTGTATAATGGAGCATTTGGCGACAAATGGGCCGATTATGCAGGACGTATTTTGCCACAAGTAACGAGGGTTGTTTATGATTATGAACAGTCGATAGAAAAAATATCCTTGCCCGACTCAGATGCAGATGTAGTGTGTTTGACTCATAATGAAACCTCTAATGGGACACATCTCAAGCATTGGACGAATGTTTCGACAAAATACCCAAATGCACTCATTGCAGTAGATGCTACCTCGTCGATGGCTGGGGTGGCTTTAGACTGGCAAAAGGCGGATATTTGGTTTGCCTCAGTGCAAAAATGTTTTGGATTACCCGCTGGTATGGCAGTAATGGTATGTTCGCCCCGAGCATTACAATATGCAGAAATGATTGGTGATCGAAAATACTATAACAGTCTGTTGTTTATGAATGATAATTTTAAAAAATATCAGACGCATTATACACCCAATGTGCTAGAAATCTATTTGTTATCCAAGATTTTAGAACAAATTCCTGATATTTCAGCCACTTCCGCACGTATAGAGGTTCAAGCCAAAGAGTGGTATGATTTTTTTGAAGAACATTTTGATGCAGATTTGATGCATGGAGGTGTAAAGCCTTTGGTTCAAAATCCAGCATTGCGTTCGGATACCGTATTGGCAATAGAAGCGCAACCCTCTGTGGTCAAATATATCAAGCAAGTGATGGAATCGCAAGGAATCACTTTGGGCAATGGCTATGGAGCTTGGAAAGATAGCACTTTTCGGATTGCTAATTTCCCTGCTATATCCGAGGCCGACCGTTTGGCTTTGCGAGAGCAGTTACTATTGCATTTACCCAACAAAGCCGTTGTAACTGTTTAAAAAAATATTGTGCTATACGCTGTAGGCAAAAGGCAAAAATGTATTGATCATTTCATAAAAGAATATTTTGCCGAGTGCTCATAGCCCACAGCGGAGGCTAAAATATAACTTCTACTTTTTCATCAACTAAACCCTTACCAAATCATGCATTTTAATATTAAGGAAATTTTCTCTGTTTCGCTCATTCTGTTTTCTGTTATCGATATTCTTGGGTCCATTCCTGTGATAATAGATTTACGTAAAAAAACAGGTAATATTCACCCTGAGCAGGCCACTTTGGTTTCGGGGGGAATAATGATTGCTTTTTTATACGTCGGGAAATCTATTTTGAGCCTTTTTGGTGTTGATATAAATTCCTTTGCCATAGCTGGAGCATTGATTATTTTCTTGATTGGTCTCGAAATGATATTGGGACGAAATATCTTTAAATCGGAAGAGGTTTCAGGTTCAAAGGCCGCTTCTATTGTACCTTTGGCATTCCCAATTATTGCTGGAGCTGGTACGATGACGACGATTCTTTCATTGAAATCTCAGTATGATGAAATCAATATCTTAATTGGGGTGTTTCTCAACCTAATCTTTATTTATATCGTACTTCGCTCGAGTGAATGGATTGAAAAAATGCTCGGTCAAGGAGGTACCAACGTGCTCAGAAAGGTATTTGGAGTAATTCTTTTGGCGATTGCTATCAAGATTATCAAAACTAGAATAGGATAGTTTTCTGAATGATGAGTTTTGAGATATTTTTTACATGTATTCCTACTGTAGAGACGCAATGATTGCGTCTCAAACTGTGTCATATCTAGCATGGTAGTATCAAAAAAGGCGTTCGAAAAACTAATTTCGAACGCCTTTTTTGATGAGTATATAAAATAGTCTAGGAAAATAAGTAGCAGGAAGGATTAAATTAATAGTATTTTTAAGGTAAAATTTGACTGTAACCTTTTGATTATGAATATCTTCAAAAAACCAATATACAATTAACAAATAACCTCCTCCTACTCAACCAATAACCTCATGTTTAGAAATTGAAATTCAAACGAGCAAATACATATCTGCCATTAAATCCAAACTGTTGAACACGACGAGAATACACAAAACGACCAGCACTCATATTGCCCGAATGTGTATGGATATCTTGATAAACATCAAAAATATTGTTTGCTCCAACAGCAAAATTGATTCCTTTGGCCAGCTGATAGTTTAAGGTTAAATCCGTCGTGATTTTAGGTGAAAAAGTTTGGTCCAAAGTCTCTTTGTTATTGTTATTAAATGCATTTGCAACAAAGTTTGCAGAGCTCAACATGGTTGGGTCCAAATACACAACTTCACCAAAACGAACCGCACGAAGCATTGCTCCAAACTTTCCAAACTTGTAGTTGATAGTACCCGTAATTTTGCTTCTTGGACTTGCCACCTCAATACGGCTTTGGTCTTCGCGGTTGAAGTAATTACCTAACTGACCCGTTTCAATTAAAGTTGGGGTAGCCTTAATTGCTGGTTTACCATCAGCGCCTTTAATTACTTCATTGTCAATAAATGCACCTGCTAAGGTAAATTTCAAAGAGTGACCTTGAGGCAAACGAGTAGCATAGGCTACAACAGCTTCTAAACCACGTGAACGAGTATCAATAGCATTCGTAAAAAAGTTAACAGTAGTAGCACCTGCTTGTGCCAACTGGGCTGCGATGGTAGCATTGCCGTTAGCCGTAAAGTTATTGGTCAAGATAATACGGTCTTTAATATCAATCTGATAAGCATCTACTGTTATTTCCAGTTTGCCTAATTCTGCTGTAGCACCAATACTGTAACTTTGAGAAGACTCAGCTTTCAACTCAGGAATACCAAAGATTTTTGCTGGCTGACTACTATTCGGGAATGTACCACTTTCAACTGGCGTTTGTACACCATTGATAGTTTGGAACAAAGTATTGGTTTTTGAGTAATACTGTTGTTGGAGAGATGGAGCTCTAAAACCTGTACTTACTGCACCACGCAAGGCCAATTTGTCTAACAATTTGTAACGTGTAGCCACTTTGTACTTCAATCCTGTACTACCAAAATCTGAATAATTTTCTAAACGCAAAGCACCTGAAACTACCCATTTCTTTGTTACATCTAATTCTAAGTCTGTATAAAAACCAACATTGCTACGAGAGTGAGTACCTGCATTTGAAGGCAAGAACCCAGGGAATACTTGTGAGCCTGCCGCTACACCCAAAGCGGTATTATAGTTTTTGTAAGAAGCCTCTTCACCCGCACGAGTTCCAAATTGGTCAATACGAAATTCGGCACCAAAGGCTACGTTCAAGCCTTCCATGATGTTGCCATATTTGCGACTCATGTCAAAGTTGGTTGTATTTTGTGCAAAAGTATTACCACCTGCATCAAAAGAAGTTTGTGGCTTACTTACACTTCCTACTTGAGAATAGTTAATTGAGTTTTGTACCCCATAATCGAAGATGTTTTTTCCGTAAACATTACTCAAGTCGAAGTTCCAGTTTGCTAAAATTTTACCACGTACGCCCGTGGCAATCGAGAAATCAGTCACATTTGAAGTGATTTCAGGTAAGAATCCGTTTGGATATACCGCAAAAACACCTGTGCGAACCGCAGCTGGCACTCCATTGGGATAACGATAAAAACCTGCCGCATTACCTTGTTTGTTGTTATAGCCACCAAACACATACGCCTCGATATTGTCGTTGATTGGCAAAGCTCCGTTTACTACGAAACCCCCACCTTTTACTTCTGAGTTACCAATACGCATATCAAAGGCGTCGCGAGTTAATCCTTTGCTGGCAATTACTTGGTCATCTGTTTGACCTGCAACAGCTGGATATACTTGCCCCGTGTAAGTACCTGTGCGGTTGGTACGACCTCTCGACACATACTCACCCGTAATATTCAAAAAGCCTTTATCTCCTAACTTGATACCATAGTTTAATCCAATTTGGCCTGTAAAACCATCTTGTACAGATACATCTTTAGGCAAACCATTGCTAAAATTCACAGCATAATTCTTGGCATAAGAAGTTACATACTCGCCTGCCGAAAGGTTACCTGACGCACCAATTTGTCTTTTCAAAACGATGTTAATAACCCCTGCAATGGCGTCAGAACCATACTGTGCTGCGGCGCCATCACGAAGAATTTCGATTTTGTCGACAGCTGTAGCAGGAATTGCATTCATGTCGGTACCAACTGTACCACGGTTTACTGTACCATTTACGTTCACCAAGGAAGATTGATGTCTTCTTTTTCCATTTACCAAAACCAATACTTGGTCTGGACCAAGTCCACGTAATTGAGCTGGGTCAACGTGGTCGGTACCATCCGAAATCGCCTGACGAGAAGATTGGAACGAAGGAGCCACAAAAGTCAAAATTTGGTTAATATCCACCTGACCAACGTTATTGGTCACTTGCGAAATTGGAATAACATCCACAGGAACAGGTGTATCAATTTTGGTACGCCCTTCGCTACGAGTACCCGTAACAACTACTTCTTCCAAAGAAGAAATACTTTCTATCAGGGTAAAATCTTTGCTTGTAACATTGCCATCAATCTGTACATTTTCACTAATTGCTTGATAGCCAATAGCACTCACCTTGATGGTATAGCTCCCTGCTTGAAGTTTTAAGGTATAATTCCCATTACCATCAGATACCGTACCTGTTGTTCGACCTTGTACGCTGATAGATACCCCTGGGATTCCTTGACCTGTCTTGCTGTCTTTTACACTACCTTTTAGACTTTGTGCATAAGTGTAAACGCTTGTAAAGAGTAGTGTTACAATAATGGAAAATCGATAGAACTGTCTCATAGAATAGTTGTTTATAAAAATTTAAAAAATTGATAAAGTATTTGATTTTTTCAAATAACAAGTATTAAAACTATCTTATAAATAGACGAAATGCAAAAAAAATCTGATTAAAGGTTAAAAAATGGTGATATAATCCAATAAATATTGAGAAAAATAAAAAAAGTAGTTTGAAATTGAATGGAGTAATATTTAGGTTTTAAGAAAAAATTTAGGTTTGTACCGCAAGTTTTATTCTAAATATAACGTCTAATCTTCAAAAACCAAATTACTTGGAATGTTTAATTTATGACTGAAAAAGAGCTTGTCAAAAAACTTCAGCAGGCTGACCAGCTGACTTTCAAATACTTTGTCGATCAATATCAGAACAAAGTATTAAATACTTGTTGGGGCTTTGTCAAAAATTCTGCTGAAGCTGAGGATTTGACTCAAGAAGTTTTTATCGAAATATATCAGTCAATTCATGCATTCAAACATGATTCCCGATTGAGCACCTATGTGTATAGAATAGCCGTAAACAAATCATTAGATTTTGTACGAAAACAAAAAAGACAAAAACGCTGGGGGAATCTACTGTCTATTTTGGGTTGGTCAGATTCTCCAGAAATAGCTGATATTCCGACTTGGGAGCACCCCGGCCTAAAATTAGAGAATAAGGAGCGAGCCGCTATCTTAATGAAACAAGTGGAAACTCTATCCGAAAAGCAACGAGTGGCTTTTACCTTGCATAAAATAGAGGGCTTACCTTATCAAGAAATAGCGGAAGTATTGCAGGTTAGCTTGTCTTCTGTCGAATCTTTAATTTTTAGAGCAAATCAAACTTTACGTAAAAAGTTACAAACATATTATCAACAAGATTTTTGATATCATGAAAAGAGCTTCCGATAAGATAGAAAAAACATTATCGAGTCTGGACGACTTAGCCCGGGCGCAGGACAATCCATTTTTGTTTGCAAAGATTCAACATCGAATGCAATCAAACCAAACACAGACATCTGCCCAAAAGGCTTGGCAGGTCATTGGTTTGAGTCTTACTATGATTCTATTAGTACTCAATATTTTTACGTTTTGGAATCACTTTAACACAAAAAACGAACAGTCAGATTTGGATTTGGGTACAGAATTGGGGATAAATTCAGGTGTAAAATCGATTTACGAATAATTTATTAAATGAAAATCTTATGAAAACAATCTCACCATGGATTTTTGCTGGTTTGGTAATCATGAATATTGCCTTACTGGTTTTTATTTGGATGGGGCATCCTCGAGGCGGAGCGCCATTTCTTCATCCTCCATTCGGAGCGCCTCAAAATGGTGCGCGCCTTCAACATATACTGGAATCAAAATTGAACTTTGACGAAAATCAAAAACAGACATACCAGGAGCTTATCCATGAGCATCGTAAGCAGATAGACTCTCTTCATCAGGCTATCAAAGAAGCCAAAAGAGATTTGTATAGTAAAGGTCTGTCACAAAATGATTCGATTATTGCTCAAAAACAAAATCAGATTGCCAATCTTATCGCTAAACAAGAGCAAATCAATTTTGAACATTTCCGTAAGGTAAGAGATAAAATCTGTAATCCACAGCA
>NZ_JBMLSD010000444.1:7474-9600 GCF_049240685.1 Flectobacillus sp. | reverse complement strand
TTATGTTTACTCAAACTGGCAAAAAAGCGTTTGCCCTAACTATCAAAAACTATGAAAAAGCCATTATTTCTATGGGCTTTTATGGGAATCCTTTCTTGTAAAAGCGACAATACCACCTCGGTAACTCCCGACAATACCGCCACGACCTCCGAAGTAGATATATCTGTAGTACAGTCTAAATTTTCGAACTCTGGTTTATCGGTTACGGTAGAAGGTAATTATTTAGTCATCAAAAGCAATGGTATTCCCAACCATAAAAGCCCTTATTTTCAATCAACAGACACAAGGTATGAGGCTTACAATGGAACCAACACTAAATTTAACCTGAATCCCAATCGTATATCCTCCCAGAATTTTGTATTTAAAATACCACTTCATCCAGCCAAAGCTAATACTCATGCTTCTACGCCACTAGGCCCAATAGGAGTGTCAATAAACGGGGTTCCATTTTTTAATCAATATGCAGGACCTAACCAGCCTTTGACTAATGAGATTAATTCTTTTGACCAATATTTGGGTCATCCTCAACAAACAGGGCAATATCATTATCATCAGGAACCAGCTTACTTGACTACCCAAAACGGGAAATCAGCTTTTCTAGGCTTTCTTCTGGATGGTTTTCCAGTATATGGCCCTCAAGAAAATGGAAAGGCTGTATCCAATTCCGATTTGGATACTTATCACGGACATTCGCACACAACTGCCGAATTTCCAAAAGGAGTTTACCATTATCATATCACCGACGCCGACCCATATATCAATGGCTCAGGTTTTTATGGAACAGCAGGAACAGTTAGTCAGTAGAAGTTGCGAATGGTGAGTGGTGAATTGTGAATGTATGGCTGTTATTATCAAAATTCCTAGTTCAAGACTTAGTCTTGGACTTACTTTTTAAACAGTTTAAAACTGTTATTAATATAAAGTTGACTATGAAATTTCACCATTGGTTAGTTCTCTTTTTAAGTCAAATTTTGCTGTTCGCTTGTGAAAAATCGCAGCCACATTACAAGTGGGATGACAAGGCTTTTGCGTATCAACAAGATGTTCTTTTTTATCAAGGAAAACCTTTTTCTGGTGTGCTTGATAGCTTTTTCCCAAACCATCAAAAATCTTCGGAAAGAGTTTACAATCAAGGAAAGCTTGAAGGATGGGAAACACAATGGTATGCAAATGGCCGTTTGTCAGAGAAACGTTTTTATAAGAATAATCAAAAATTTGGGCATCATACTGCTTTTTGGGGAAATGGTCAAAAACGCTTCGATTATCATTTTGTGGAGGATATGCCCGTTGGTGAGCACAAGCAATGGTATCAGAGCGGACAACTTTTTTCTTTATGTCACTATAATGAACAAGGTCAACCTTCAGGAAGACAAAGTTTTTGGTATGAAAATGGAAAACTCAAAGCCAATTTTGAGGTAGTAGAGGGAAGAAGATTTGGATTACTTGGCGCCAAAGGTTGTATGGGCGAAAACGAAAAACTTCAAACGGGATTATAATGAATAAAATCACTCTTTTTGTCCTCCTAAATTTGCTTATTACGGCTTGTACTTCCTCTGAGAATAAGGTGAAAATTCCGTATTACAATACAGCAGATTTTACCACAATTTGGAACGCCGACAGTGTCACACATCATATCGCAGATTTTAGTTTTCAAAACCAAGCAGGACAGAAGGTAGGGCTGAATACTGTCAAAGGTAAAATTCATGTTGCCAATTTCTTCTTTACTATCTGTCCAAGTCTTTGCCCTCGATTGATGGATGGTATGCAAAAGGTCGCGCAGGCGTATGCCCATGATAGTTCCCTCATTATTATGTCCTATAGCGTTATGCCCAATCGTGACAGTGTAGCGGTTTTGGCACGATATGCAAAGGCAAAAAATATAAATTTGCCGCAATGGCATTTGTTGACAGGAGATAAAAAACAGATGTATAATTTGGCAAGAAAATCCTATTTTGCGGATGAAAATTTGGGCGTAGCAAAAGACCAAAACAATTTTTTACATACCGAAAACTTTATTTTGGTAGATTCCCAAAGCCGAATTCGTGGCATATATAATGGTACCTTAGCCACAGATATAGAAAATTTGATTGCGGATATTCGAGTGCTGAAAGAGGAGGAAAATTGAT
>NZ_JBMLSD010000444.1:0-7374 GCF_049240685.1 Flectobacillus sp. | reverse complement strand
GATATAGAAAATTTGATTGCGGATATTCGAGTGCTGAAAGAGGAGGAAAATTGATATAATTGGTGAAGAAAACATGTGTCATCCCAAATCGAATCAGTAGAGACGCAATGCTTGCGTCTCCAATCGAATTGTCAAAGCCCGATAATATTGTTAGAGTAGGCACAAAGTGGCATAGGCACAAAGGCACAAAGTGGAAAACAGTAGAGACGCAATGCTTGCGTCTCAATGCCTGCGTCTCTACTGCGAGAATCTAAATTTTAACCTAATCACTAAATCGCTAAATTAGGGATGACTCCTATTACAATACGTATCGAATACCTATACCCATATTAAGGCTGATAGTAGGTGAAATACTGTAGTAGAAATAATTTGTTCTGAATGAGGGCATCTTTGTTTGACTAAAGTTGAACTCAAACACATTTGTACTTACGATAGGTACAACGAGTGCTAATTTCTTAGAAATAAAATAGCTAATACCTCCTGAACCTCCCAAAGTTACTCCCGAAGAAAAAGTGCTCTCATCTCTATTGTTAGAGGAAATATAGTCATCATTAATCGAATGGGAAGAATTACCTGCATAAAGATTTCCTTGAAGCCTTCCATAAATGCCTAAATTCCCAAATATTTGTTTATAGTATTCATTTCCTAGGCCAAGAGAGAATCTATAATTTGACTTTTTCTCAATGTATTCAAAATCATTTTCTGTTGAGGATTGTGTAAATCCAAAAGTCCAGAAACGAGCTTTTGATTTTGTTACAAACTTTCCGTAAGTAAGATTCAAGTTAGAAGATAAATCCTCTTTTTGATTATAGGCCTCTAGGTTTGCTTTCCCAATATTGAAAGAACCTTCTAGGTATTTTTTGCCCTCACTGTATTGTCCAACACAGTACAAACTTGAAATTAGACAAAGCAATAGAATTAAGATGCTAGATTGTAATTTTTTCATGATTTTTCTAGGTTAGAGTGTTTTACCGATAGCAATTTTGAATGAACCAATAGTTGGAGATAGTCCAACATAAAAACTTTCCGAATTGTTAGTTCTCAAATCTGAATTTTTATAGTTAATAGAGCCTATATTAGCACTACAATCAAGAAATAGTTTGCTTTTGAAATGATACCTTAATCCTACATTGGCTTGAATGGAGGCTTCAAAACCATCATTTTTATCGCCATTATTTGATTTATCAAATATGTATCTCCCTGTACCTGTTGCCTCTGCATACAAACCTATACTTTTGTTAAGCGGCAAAAATTTATTGATAAAATAGCCAGCTCCAATACTATGCGAACCATAATTGAAGAAGTTACTTGATTCAGTCCACAGAAGCGAATAATCTGCTAGCCAGCCTCTGGAAACCTTATTTGCGCCAAATTTTCCAGATTTGAAGTAAATGTTTAAACTTTGAAGATGCGAGCTCTGCGAATAAGTAATATTTTTGGCAAAGTTTCCACTAAGTGAACCACCCACCACCCAGTATTTAGTGCCTGGGTCGTATTGGGCTTTAGATGAATAGTTAACGATGACTAGTATTATAGTCAAACAGGTCAGAAAAGGTATTTTCATAATGAATATGGTGTTAAAAATTTTGTATGAAAGTAAGAAATATGAATGATTTTTCAAGCCAATTAACAAAACTTTAACAAAACAGAGAGCGCTCTACCTATGGCAAAGCGCTCTTCTCAATTACTCGTTTCTTAGTCAGAAACAATCCTAATTGAACAAAACGGTGTAGAATAAACGTAATGTTTTATTTTGCATAAAAACAAATGATAGATGCAAAAATGACTGTATAGATTGAATAGAAACACTTTAATAAAAAGCTAAATCTACTGTAGTAAAATCCACCAATAACTGATAAACCACTAACTATTAACTTTTACAACCTAAAAAGTCTTTCCGATAGATATTTTGAAAGTTCCAATGTTGGGAACAATTGCCCCCGAGAAATTCTTTACATCGCCTACACTCTGGTATTGTAAAGTACCTACGTTAGTTCCTAAATCTAAAAACCACTTGTTTTTCATGCTGTAGCGTAAGCCAACATTACCCTCGATGGTTGCAGCCCAGCCATCAGTACCAGTACTTCCTTCTGAGGTATTGTATAAGTATTGGGCTTTGCCGAGGGCTTCAGCATACAAGGCTAAATTTTGAGTGATAGGTTGAAATTTGCTCATAAAGTAGCCAGCTCCAAAACGATGCTGATAGGAGGTCATGTTAAGCGTTGAGCCCGAATAGGTTTGAAGGCTATAGTCTAAAAGCCACCCTTTTGCCACATTATTTTCTCCAAATTTTCCTTTTCTAAAATTTAAAGAAATGGAATTGCTATGCAGACCCTCTCTCCCAAGATTGCCATAAGTGGTATTATTTGTGGCTAATGAACCACCTAGCTGCCAGTATTTTGTATTAGGGTCGAACTGTGCTTTTGAGGTGAAAGAAAGTGCGCTCAACGCGGCAACGCAACAGGTAAGAATGAGTTTTTTCATGATGTAAACGGTGTTAAATTTTCAACAAAGCTAAAGGGTGATTTTTAGAAGAGCAATAGCAATGAGAGTTCGGCACGCTTATTTAACATTAATTAACTAAAATCGGCATTCGACACTTTATGTTTTTTATAGCAAAAGTCAAAGAATCTCTAGCTGAAATTAGTTGTGTATAAAGGGAGTATTTCGGATAGGGGAGTTTTTTCCTGATTACTGGACAAAATAAAAAAGGGTAATTCAGGTGAATGTCCTTTTTCACTGAATTTTGAAAAACAGTTTAAAACTGTTTAAAAAAGTAAGTCCAAGACTAAGTCTTGAACTAGGAACTTCAATTTTGTCCAGTAATCAGAGTTTTTTCTTACTAAATCTTGTTAAAAAAAAGGTAGTTTTCTGTATTCCGCAATCCGAAATCCCAAATCCGAAATACTTAACCATCCTGATTCTTTCGAGATAAAACCAAAAATTGATTATCTTCACGGTTTTTTAAGAGCAATGGCAAAAAAAATAAAATATTATGCAGTCTGGAAAGGAAGAAAAACTGGTGTTTTTTCTTCATGGGCAGAGACTGAGGAGGCTGTGAAGGGCTTTGAAGGAGCTCAGTACAAATCTTTTGATACTGAGGCGGAGGCTGAAAAAGCTGCCAAGGGAAATTACTGGCAATCTGTACAACAAGGCGCAACTGGCGCCAAAGCGGTAACAAAGAAGCATGTAGGACAACCTTTGGCTAATAGTATTTCAGTGGATGCTGCCTGCTCGGGTAACCCCGGTATTTTGGAGTATCAAGGAGTGGAAACTTCTACCAAAAGAGTACTTTTTTCAATGGGACCATTTCCTGAAGGAACTGTAAATATCGGAGAATTTTTGGCTATCGTTCATGGATTATCTTTCTTGCAAAAACACAATTCTGATTTGCCTATTTATTCGGATTCGAAAACAGCGCTAAGTTGGGTGAAAAACAAAGCTGTAAAGACTAATTTAGAACGTAATGCTAAAACTGAAGAACTTTTTAGACTAGTCGATAGAGCGCTAATTTGGTTAAAAAATAATACCTATTCTAATCAAGTTCTCAAATGGGAAACCGAATTCTGGGGCGAAAACCCCGCAGATTATGGAAGGAAATAAATCTTGAATGGTGAGTTAGTGAATGGTGAATTAGTAGTGTACGAAGGATTAGTTTTGTCTTTAAAATAAAATTGCAACTACTGCAAAAATGCTCAAGATAAGTAAGGTTTTGAACAAAATGGATTCTTTCGTAAAGCTCTAATATTGAATTATTTATCATTTGCCATTCATCATTCACCATTCAACATTCACAATTAAAAACATGTTTCAATTCAAGCAATTTACCATACATCAAGACCAGTGCGCTATGAAAGTTTCGACTGATGCTTGTATATTGGGTGCTTGGGTGCCTGTTGAGCAGGCAGAGAATATTTTAGATATTGGTGCAGGTACGGGCTTATTATCGTTGATGATGGCACAGCGAAGTACCGCTTGCATTGATGCGGTGGAACTAGATCAACCTGCTTTTGAACAAGCAAAAAGCAATATTAGTCAAAGCAAATGGCACAATAGAATAAGCGTTTTTCAAGGAAAAATACAAGATTTTTCTTCTGATAAAAAATATGATTATATCGTGTCGAATCCTCCCTTTTATCAGAATCATTTGAAATCTGAAAAGGTACAAAAAAATCAAGCACATCATACCGAAACTTTAAGTTTTGAAGAACTTTTGGATTCGGTGTTTAGGTTACGAACAACTTCTGGTAAATTTGCAGTATTATTACCAGCCTACGAGGCGACAGTGCTCGAAGAGTTGGCCGTATCAAAGGGATTTTTCCCACAAAAAAAATTGACTGTTCGCCATCGTGAGGGGTCAAAAATTCTAAGAGTTATCGTTGAATACGGAACGTCGTCGGTGGGTGTAGAAAATACTGAATTACTTATAAAAGACGCTCAGGAACAGTACACAGCGCAGTTTAGCGCATTATTAAAAGAGTATTATTTGATTTTTTGAAAAAGACACCGTCTATCATTCGTTATCGAGTTGTGCGGTAACATTTCTAATCAACAAAATTATGTTAGCAATTTCGATTGTAGTACCACTATATAATGAGGAGGAATCCCTGCCCGAACTTTGTGCATGGATTGAGCGAGTGATGGATGAGAATCAGTTTACTTATGAGGTGATTTTTGTCAATGATGGGAGTAAAGACCGCTCTTGGCAGGTATTAAAATCACTGGTAGCACAAAATCCTCGTATCAAAGCCATATCCTTTAGTCGCAATTATGGAAAATCGGCTGCCTTGCACGTAGGTTTTCAGAAGGCACAAGGAAGTGTGGTGATTACGATGGATGCTGATTTACAGGATAGCCCCGATGAGATTCCTGAGTTATATCGCATGATTACGGTCGAGGATTATGATTTGGTTTCGGGCTGGAAACAAAAGCGTTTTGATCCTTTGTCAAAAACGATTCCAACAAAATTGTACAATGCCGCCATCAAATGGATGTCGGGCATCAATTTGCATGACAATAACTGTGGTCTGAAGGCCTACAAATTGGAGGTAATCAAAACGATACGTCTTTATGGCGAAATGCATCGCTATATCCCCGTTCAGGCCAATTGGAATGGTTTTTCGAGAATTGGCGAAAAAGTGGTACAACACCAAGCACGTAAATACGGTACAACCAAGTTTGGTATCGAACGCTTTCTGTATGGGTTACTCGATTTGTTGTCGATTACCGTTGTTCAGAAGTTTGGTAAACGCCCTATGCACCTTTTTGGGAGTTTGGGGATATTTTCATTTTTGGTAGGTTTATTTATCACGCTTTACCTAATTGGTGATAAAATTTACAGTATTTCGAACCATATCCCTTTCAGAAACATCACTGACAACACTTGGTTTTATTTGGCTTTAGTAGCCATTATTATTGGTTCCCAATTGTTTTTGGCTGGTTTTATTGGCGAATTACTAACCATGAATTCTGATAGAACTACTGATTATCAAATTAGAGAAGAACTTTAAGATTTTAATAAAAGATATTTTCAAAAAAAAATGAGTGATTTAGCTTGGCTTGGTAGAACCAAATTATTGGTTGGAGACGAAGGAATTCAAAAATTGCAAAATGCTCACGTATTAGTTGTGGGTTTAGGTGGCGTTGGTTCATTTGCTGCCGAATTTGTTGCGCGTTCAGGTGTTGGTACGATGACAATTGTTGACGGCGACGTAGTTGACCCGTCCAACCGTAACCGTCAGTTGCCTGCTTTGGCTACTAATCATGGTGAGCCCAAAGCCGATATTATGACAGAACGCTTGTTGGCTATTAATCCAGAGTTGAAGCTAACAACTATCAAAGAATTTTTATCTCCAGAAGCCGCCGAAAAGCTTTTGAGCGAAAATCAGTTTGATTATGTAATGGATTGTATTGATTCCATTACCCCTAAATTGACACTATTGAGTACAGCTTATAATAAAGGTCTTAAAATTGTAAGTTCGATGGGAGCAGGAGGGAAAGTAGACCCAACCTTGCTTCGCACGGCAGATTTATTTGAAACTCGTCAATGTTATTTGGCCTCGCTAGTTCGCAAGCGCTTGCGTAAATTAGGCATTCGTTCGGGTATCAAAGCAGTCTTTTCTTTAGAAAAACACGATGATGATTCATTAATGCTAACCGACGGAAGCAATTTCAAAAAATCGGCTTATGGAACGATTTCCTACATTCCTGCGGCATTTGGAGGCGTTTGTGCATCGGTAGTGATTCGTGATTTGTTGGGCTATCCAATCAAAATGGAGAAAAAACCAAAAGAAATGGTTGCTCGTGAAAAGAAACAGAAAAAGAAATAATAACTTCAATGCCAGTGTTTTATAAAAAATAAAGCACTGGTATTTCCTTTCTCATGCGTAAATTTATTTGGACTATTCTCAAGTTTTCGATTATTCCGTTTGTTGTAGGCTGTCTGTTTTTGTTGGGTTATTGGTATTTCGACCCCTTCAAAGTACTACATACCTATTCGGATTTTTCAAAACCTGTGATTGTTCCCAATAGAGACTACGTTTCTACAGAGATATTTATTCGTAATAACCCACGTTATCATTACAATTCTTTCATTTTTGGTAGCTCACGAACGATGGCATTCAAGCCAGCTCGTTGGAAGAGATATTTACCCAAAGAGGCAGAACCTTATCTTTTTGATGCGTCGAACGAGTCGATTTATGGGATTTATACCAAAATTAAATGGTTAGATCAACAAGGAGTTCCGCTCAAAAATGTTTTACTTCTGATTTGTCATGACCGTACTTTTACGCATAGTTCAAATATCGAACATCACTTATATATCAAGCACCCAAAAGTTTCAGGAGAATCAGAAGTAGATTTTCAGTGGTTATTTTTTAAAGCATATATCCAACCAGATTTTTGGATTCGCTTTTATGGGTATCAATTATTTGGATACCAGAGTTGGATGAAAGGGTTTATTCAAGAAAAGCCTATTTTCTATGATACTCGGAATAATACCATTTATATGCCTTCCCAAGAACGTTTGATTAGTCAACATCCTGATAAGTACTACAAAGAAAAAAAGGGAGTGTTTTATCAAAGAAAAGGGCAGAGAATAGATAAGTCGATACTCATTGAGTATCATCAAGAGAAAATGCTGCAAGAAATTGCCACAATATTCAAAAAGCATCATACTAACTACAAAATAATTCTGAGCCCATTGTACGAACAAGTTAAGTTTCATCCTAATGACTTGGCGATATTACAAAAGTTATTTCCTAAAAGAGTTTATGATTTTACAGGAAAAAATGGGTTGACCAGTTTTTATCAGAACTACTATGAGCAAAGCCATTTTCGGACTGGTGTAGGTGATGCAGTGATGAAGAAAGTGTA
>NZ_JBMLSD010000443.1:0-3191 GCF_049240685.1 Flectobacillus sp. | reverse complement strand
GGAGGCTTAATATTGGTTTTGGGGTCTCTAAACATGGGTTGGACAAAACACCCCCAATTTTGGACAGGTTTTTGCCAAAATTGGACGGGTTTCTTTAATTTCTGGACAACTATATGGTTTTGTTTCTTCTCAGGAGCTGACGAAAGGCGTCAGATTTGATATGCCCGTCGTTGATGTTATGCTTTTTGTGAAATAGCGTAGCGGCGCTATTCTCGGAGGGCAAATAATCCATTCGCCCGCGCATCCATGCCAGGGCGTAGACGTCCATGAGCATGTCAAAAAATTTGGATAGGAGAAATAGGCGCTCATCCGTAATGAACTCAGGGGGAATCTTGAACGAGAGCTCTAGTATAATTTCGTTTTCTGGAAAAGGTGGAAGGTCCTCGAGACTAACGTCTTTGGGAACAAACTCGAAGTCGGATGGGAGTTCTGGCGGGTTGTGTGCAAAAACCGTCGTAACCAAAGTGCCCATTCTGCTATTCTTTCGAATATGACATGGCTCTTTGCCCAGAATGCTAGGATTCTTTGTGAAGAAGTCTTTTACTTCAGGTTTAACAGGCACTATCAATTTCATATTAAGTTGTTTTTTTGTAATTTCGAGTTCCTGCTTAGAAATCACATCAACAACCAAAGGAAGCGAGTTTGCCGCTCGCTTCCCAAAGGTGCAAATTTTACTCCTGACTTAATGGTACGGTAATTTCATGACTAACCAAGTTGTCTTTGTTCATTCTCAAAAAGCCTACTATGATGTCACACTCTTCCTCAAGTTTCTGATATTCCAATTCTTTTACTCGTTGGTTTTCCTCAAACTTTGCTTTTCTTTCTGAATCCATTTTGTCACCTACCAGACCCATGAATAGGGATTCGCCTATAGACGAACTAAATTTTGATGAACTAGGAAGTTCTTTTACTGCCTTTAAAAGGGTGTTGAATTGACTTTCGGTAAGTTTCATTTTTTGTTGGGGTTATTGGGGTTTAACATACACTCTACTGAAAAAATATAAATAGCTAGTCCTGCCAGTAAGAAAGCTCCGACCCACTCAGCCACAATTCCTGTAATCAAAGCCAGCACTGAGAGGTATATGGATAACAAATGCTTATGAATCGTTTTCATAGGATAAATTTGCTATTGACACAAAAGGTCTCTTTCTGTTCGTTGGAAGGGCGTTCTCGCTTAAAGTCCATCCAGTAAGAGCCATCTCGTTGAGGTTGACCCGTACTGAGTAAGGTTACGTTTTTCTCGACATGAGTTAGTTTTTTGCCAACCCTGATTCGTAGGGTTGAGTAGGTTTCGCCTTTTGTCATGAGTTTAGATTTTTGTGCCTCATGCCTATGTGAGCACGAAGCGATTGAATCCCCTTATCGGTTTTGAAATCGCAGTGGGGGCACTGCATGATTGAATCGTTTTTTGGTGGTGTTGACTCTTTTGAATCGTTTTCCCTTGGGTCTTTTAGCCACGGGAGCGGGTCGATTCTTAGGCTTCTACAACGTGAAATAATAGTCTGTAGAGCGTCAAATTTGACTAGCCTATCGGTTGTAGTGTGGAGCTTCACTTGAGCTTTCTCTAAGTGCTTTCTCTCTATCTCCTCAAATCTTGTCATAGCAATAGAAAACTAATGAACCCCAAACAATTATGGTTAGGAGAATAAGGAGCCTCCATACCCACGCACGAAATTTGGTATCTGTCATTGTGATTTGAAGTTTAGCTCCCTCTCTCGAGGGAGCTGTGATTTGTTATTTTAAATCAATTTTTCTGATATCTCTTGGGAATAACCAGAATGCCTCCTTTATCTTACCTCTTAGTCCTCCTACAAATTCAAACTTTACTTCTTTGTCGAAACTTAAGATTACTTCTTGGTGTCCCGAAACCTTAGCCATTTCTATGATATTTAGTATAGATTGTGACTCAATCAACTGTGAGGCTATTTTAAATTGTACATCCTCATCGAGTACTATTTTGTGAAGATTATGTCCCCAACCAACTCCGTGGCATTGCTCGCACTTGTAAGGATTAGGTAGCATCGAAAACACCCCTGCACCTTCACAATTAGGGCAATAAATTCTTTCATTTGTAAATCTTACACCTTCGATTAGTCTTTCAAGTTCTGAAATTGTGAATTGCTTTTTCATCTTCGTTTTTTTGTTTTAAGTAATTGAAAACCAGTTAGTTAATTGTTTTAACTGATACGAAGATAGGCAATGATTACAGGTAGGCAAAACAGTGAAACTTTTATTTTTAGGCTATTTTTCTATTTTTTCGCTATCCTCATAAGCCAAAATTCGGACAATTGGACTCTGATTGATATCCGTGATTTTGTAGTCATTTAAGGCTCCTAATTTCTGTTTGAGTAGCACGTAAGCGTCGCCAGGGTTTTCGGCATTTATCAGCATGGTATGAGGGATATAGACCTCTTTTTGTGTACGCTCGTTGAAGCTGATATACAGTACTCGCATTTTGAAAAATAGCCCGTCGTTACCTTCCATGAATACTTCAGAGAGCTTGATCTTCGAAACGCCTTCTACCTTAAGGTGGGGGATATCGCCCTGAAGCTTTCTGATTAATTGCGCTTCGGCGTCTGTAAAGGATACAGCGTCTACCAAGTAAACTTCTTTATTTATTCTCTGAATGTTCTGTTCATCCAGTGTAGGGTGGCTTATTTTGCCTAAGAACCATGTTGCCATATTGGGGTGGGGTTATCTTGAAAGTCCAAAAAAATTGATGGCAAATTTTGTAGCCTCTACGGGGGCTTTTCTAGTGCCATTTTTCATGTTTCGGAAATGTGAATCGGATTCACAATCTGCCAAACATTTGAATTGTTCACGAAAGCTCTTTTTCTGAGTTCGATTGAGCTTTGCGTAATGGAGTCGCCATAGTTGACTCGAAATCTTCATTAACTCGGTGTCTGTCATAGGATTTGTTGCCCGTAGACGGTGTAATACCATAGTCCTCGCTCAAAACTCACTAGCTTATATTCGGGCTTTAGTTGTTTGCTACTCCGGGTGTCGAAAATGGCAGCGCTTTTTACCTTGTGAGCCATTTTGGTGAAAAAGTCCCAAGCTCGAAATTCCTCGGTCAAAATCTGAATGTTTCCTCGCTTCCAAGTCGGACAGTTGGCCGAAAACTCGTTGGTCCAGTATAGGCGCTTATTGCCGTCCTGAAACTCTACAATTAGCGCACATGAGCTCATTTC
>NZ_JBMLSD010000442.1:0-6009 GCF_049240685.1 Flectobacillus sp. | reverse complement strand
CTATCTATCGTTATTAAAAACAATTTTATATGCTTTGATTTGTGCCTTTCGGCAATAGGCATTGGGCAATAGGCTTTAAGCCGTATGCTAAGGAAAAAAGGTTTTTTTGTAATGATAGAGACCTTTTGACTGAGGCCTACGGCTTACAGCTTATTATGATGTTCTCAAAAGCTTATCTGTGATTATCAATAAACATGTTCAATATCTGATTCCGAATTGACTCCTATTTAACATTAGATTTCAGATAATTCTTAGTGAAAAGATTAAAACAACAATCATTGATACCAACAGCATAAGTAAAAGTAGTAAAGCTCCAAAAGAACGTTTTATGTCATTCGAGTTAGACTTCTTCTTTTTCATGAGCAAAAGCCTTTAATTTCTTCGAGAGTACATTTCCCATTTTTTCCAGAGAGGTAATCTTTACCTGTATGGCAAACATAGTATATAATATAGCAAGGGTCACGATAGCTATGCCTATTGATAATGCGAGAATCATGTTTCTTTGGATTAAGATGTTTGAGTGAAATACGTTTTCATTACTACGCTTTACTGGACAGTTTCTGCCCCAAAGTGCAAAAATACCTTTTGACAAGGTAATATTTTAAGTATCTGAAAATCAAAAACTAACCACTTACAATTCGGCACTCATACAGAAATATGAGTCTGAATTGTAAGTGATTTTAGTCTATTGGGATTAAATGAACATTTCTCGAAACTATTTCTGTTCCAAGATATATTTTGCAACATCATTGATTTCCTGTTCACTCAAGCCTAGTGCTGGCATTTGTGGATAATCTGGTCGTTTTTTACCAGGTTTCAAAATCCAATCATGAAGTCCTTTGGCATCATTTTTATAAATACTAACCATTTCCTTGATTGGTGGCCCAACAACCTTAACATCCGCTGCATGACAAGCGCTACATTTTGCCTGAAAGATTGCTTCACCAGGATTATCAGAGTCAGGTTGAACTGCTGGTGCATTTTTCATATCCTCTGTTGCCTGCTTAACTTCTTTCTGATAAGCTAAAGTTTTTGCTTCGACTAATTTTTGGTGTGGTGCCAAGGCTGTGGCTCTGTAAAGGTGACGCCCCGAACCCATAAATGTGATAGTTAAACCTAGAGTAACCGCTACTTTCCAAAAATTGTTGGCAATATCTTCAGCTTTTCCAGTAATCCCTTTCCATATCCAAAACATGGCTGGAAAAGCAAAAATCACCCCTGTACCTATAGTAAAAATCAGTTGCCAACTCAATCCTTTGGTGGGAAGTGTGAGTAATACCACTGGACCAATGATAAATTGGGCCGCAGATGCTCCAAACGTTAATGAATAGGCTTTTTTACGAACCTCGTAGCGAGTCAGCGTGGTAAAATGGCTTTCAAAATCATAACTTTTTCTACCAAAATACCAGAAAATAAAGAGACCAGTAGTTCCCAAAGAAGCGAGCAAAAAGTGAAAATATCTGGGAAAAACATTAGGTAACGTTAAGGCATGAGCAAAACCTTCAATAGTATTCCATTTTTCTGGGAATAGCATAAGATTGATATTGACCAAGAAAATAAGCGGAATAAATAAGAAAATAGCCACTGCTAAGGCCATAATAGAAATATGCAATGCCTTGTTATTTTCGAGCACTTTCCAGCTGTACTTGTGAGCGTATGTTAAAAGAAAAGCCACTGTTACCAAAGGTATTACCGAAATCCAGAAAATTCCCGTTAAGGCGTTGGCAGAGTAAAAATAAACAGTATACAGAGCATTGATACTCAGGAGTGGCGCTACACCCAAAACAACTGCCAAACTTTTATTGACTGTTATCGTTTCTGCAATTTCATGCGCCAAGGTATCATAATCCTTATCCTTTAAACCCTTAATTTGGCTCCAAAGGGTGATAATACTTCCTCCAACCATCAAATTGACGAATAGAATGTGCATTAAAAAAGAAAATACAAGTAAAACAATCAACAACTCCTTTGGCAAGGGTAAATCCAATGGCAAATCGCGAGGTACTGGGGTTTGAAGAAAAATATGATTAAACATGATGTTAAATGCTAAATGAATAAAAAATTTGATTGATGAATAAATGCATCAGTCGATATGCTGAAAACATAAGGTTGAGGCATCATTAAATTGTAGGGCTATCGAGGTAGGTGAGCAAAACAAAATGAATAAGGATTGGCAAAAGACGAATAGTGATTAAATGGTTTTTAAAAACCAAAGACTTATTTTGCCGAATACCCACAGCTCAACCTTTCAACTCTACTCTGCCCACCTACCTAATTAGCGCATCAATGACACCTGATTGTCCAAAGGGGTTCCGTCCTCTTGAAGATGTTTGATATAATCCACCAAAGCACCGAGTTCAGCCTCGTTTCCGGGAAAAGGTGGCATAAAATATCGAGCATTTTCGATATGCTTGATATAGTTTTTCATCAAGTCGCCATTTAATTTTTCTCCAGCTTTTAAACTATACATATTTTCAAACTTTTCTACCACTGAGTTGATGCCATGGGTAGTATGACAACGACTACAAGCAATCATAAAGACTTGCTCGCCTGCCAATAATTTATTGTCATCAGTCACTTCTTTGACTGGTGAATAGGTAGCATGAGCCAATACTCCATCTCGTTTGTAAAGCGGATAATCTTCTTTCCTAAGGGTATTTGAATACATGTAATTTCCGATTACATAGGGTTTACGAATAAACTCACGGATACGTTCGAAAATACCAGCAAAACCCAACATGCCTACAACTGGCAAGATATAAATGAGGGTTGGCAACTTGAGTTTGGGCTTAATGTAGGTTGTTCCAGCAATAATCAACACTGTTATCAAGGCACCAAAAATAAATTTTATTAACAAATCATACCATGATTGAAAATCCATTGTTCCTACTGCCACAGGTAAGTTTCCTATCATTAGCTCTGGAATCCTTAAATAATAAGCAAGTGCGCCTGCAAAAGTAAATGGTACCATAATGAGCATCCAAAGGGCAATTTTCTTGGTCGACTCTTGTTGGAATTCAGTTCCATTTTTGGTAAATAGTTTTGTCAAAAATAAACCCAGAGCTCCTGCCATCAAGGCTGCGAGCGGAGTTCTGAAACTGAGTTGTGGCACATAAATTGGGTTTGTAAATCCTGCAATGAATGTTTTGTTTTCGACCCAACTACCGGTATCCATCATAAACCCTAGAATCGATACAATAATCGACATCGTTATCCATGAAAAAATACTCAAAGCTGCTCCTAGCCTAATATGCTTAGCCTTAGCCTCCAGACTCATTAATGAGCGTTTCCAGGACAGGTAATAAAACAAAATCAAAACTACTTCGGTCACAAACACAATCCATTCCACAAACCACGCTCCGTAAAATACCCGAATTAGGGAGCCAATCGAAGCTGGGTTGACCAACGAAGAGGCAAACCAAATTCCTACGCCAGTCATAGCCCCAATTGTGGTGGTAATAATAAAGGCAACTGTCATTAGCTTATGCGCAAGCTGGTCCCACTCATTATTTACAATGGCATTTTGTCCGCCTTTTTTAAAGCCTAAATATTCAATCCATGTAACTAAAGGAATAAATCCTACAGCTAATCCATGATTAATCAGAACGTGTAATACGGCGATAATGGCAATAAGAAGCCTGTCGCCCATGAAGTCTAAATGAAATATGGGAAAGTCCATCGGTTTGTCTTTTTTAATGAATAAATAAGCTACAAAAGGACATAAGTAGGTTGAAAGGCAATAGACAAATAGCTTCAAAATGTTCAATCAAGCACCACAAACTGTTTTTGCCGAAAGTCCAAAACTCCAAGTTTACAAACTAGGCATTACGCTTTATACCTTCAGCTAGAGGCATAATTTGGTTCTTACAGAATCATGAATGTATTTATTGCCTAATGCCTATTACCAGACAACTTAAACAAAGCATTACACCCCTAACTGCATTGAATCAATAAAGTAGTAGGGTTGCAAGGTTGTGCGCTGTCCTTTAAATAGCCAATAAATGAAATTGATTTCTAGTGTATTTTTTTAAAAAAATACAGTTCTCAGGCAAGCCATTTTGATAGTTTGCTAAGTTGAATGAAATCCATGAAATAAAAAATTAGACAATACAGGGAGGATGGATAATCCGCTGATGATAAAGGTGATGATAGAGATTATTATAAGAAAAGTGGTGTTCTATTTGGAAAGACTTAAAGAAAGGTTTTGGAATTTCTATACTGACTTTTTCTACAAATAAATTGAAAGCTGGCGTAATACTGGCGGTACGAGAAGATTTTTGTTCAGAATTATTTTTCTCTGTGCTGTAGGCCAATATCAACTGAATCTCTTTTTTCCAAGAATGGTGCTTTTGAGAGATGATTGTTTCGGTTTGCTTAATACTACTATTAAATTCTTCATTGGCCGAAAGAGAAAAAGCCAATAAATGGATGATTAGACCTTGGGCTGCCATTATACATACAATAGCTACCAAAACAGCATTTCGAGCGTATCGAGCCTGTTTTGGTGAAATTGTATCGATATTGATTCCCAAATAGTTCATGTAATTGCAATGATTGAGCAAATTTACGATAAACTCAATATTCATGCAAGGTGTTTTTCATGGAAAGAATGGTAATAATCAATGAGGTTGTTTGTCCTTTCAAAGAAAAACAACCTCTCTAACAACTACAGTTTTATCTCAAATACTTGAACCTTTTGTGGTGCTGTATTCGTTTTGCCTTCGCCGTCTGCTTGTTCTACAGGTTGGACAAACAAATGTAACTGACGACGAGACTTCCAAAGTTCAGTATCAAAAGAAGGTTCCCAAGCGCCAACGTAAGTGGATGCCAAATCTTGTACCTTCCATGTTTTCTGGCTAAGGTCTTTGGCAATGGCCATAGAAGCTTTATTTTTTCTTTCCTCATCTCGAAAAATAATCATGGCCGAAAGTTTCCCTTTATCTTTCCAAGCTATCAGTTGAGGTCTCGAAATAGGTATCTTTTTAGTTCCCATTCCACTCAAACTAAAAGCCGTTTTCCGAAAACCCAAGGACTGTGTCTGCCATTTTTTATTAAAAAAGATAAGATGGTACTGAGGAACAGAACTACCTTCAGGTCGATAATATGTTGCAATATATGGATTACCCTCTTCGTCTGCTACCATGGATGTTTGATTGATTAACTCACTATTTTGGGGTATTCGGCAAGCATATTCCGCATTGGAGGCATTGATAGGCAATACATAATGTTCGCCTGTAGTTTTTTGCCACGTTTTGCCTCCATCTTTCGAAAACGCATAGGCCATATCATGATTGCTGGCAACATCTGCACTTTCACGCCAAACCCAAGACAGGTGAATACCTCCTTTGGCATCGACAAAAGCCTGCCAATAGGCACTTCTTTTACCTTCGCCATCAATCAAATTTTCATGAATCATCGACCATTTTTGGGTAGCGACATCATAAGTTTTCATGACGAGGTTTCCTTTTCCTGATGCCCCATTTCGATATAAAAACAATAGATTTCCGTTCGAAAATCGATAAAACTCTGGATAGCTTACACTGTTTTCTATTTGGCCAGTCATTTGGGTTGGTTCGCCAAGTTCTAGTGAGAGAGGTTTGATACTACGTGCATAGTGCAGTGGGTGATTGTGATGATCCCAAGCAATATGCAAATACCCTTGGCCATCAACCATTATACTGATGCAGTTGTGAGCATCATAAACGTTACCTTTCAAGGCAGTGGTTTTCAACTCCCAGGTACTTTTCCCTAAGCTTCTTTTTCCTAAAACGACATTCCCATTTTCGTTATAATAAGCGATAAACTGATAGTTTTTGTAATTCACTAATGAGTTTTTTCTAAAAATAACAGCATTGACAGAGTTATTTGCCCAACCATCACCAACAGAAATGGGATTAGTTTTTTGAGAAAAACCGTCAATGGAAAAAAGTAATCCAATAAGTGCTAGCAAAAAATATTTAATCTTAGCGTAAATCATTTTATATAAATTTAAAGATGAATGCTGAATTA
>NZ_JBMLSD010000441.1:0-12522 GCF_049240685.1 Flectobacillus sp. | reverse complement strand
TTTCGGAAGGGAATCTTTTAGGTTTTGTAAAAAATAGAGGTATTTTACTTTATTTCCGAAATCATAAATCCCAAATCCGCAATTATTAGAAATCCTTCGTAAAGTACTGATTCATAATTCATCACTCACTCATTCACAACTCACTCAACCACTCAATAAACATGGAGAATATCTTAGTCATCAGTCGCCACCCCGAAATATTGGGTGTAGTGGTGCGCTTGATTAATCAACAGCCCGATTGGAATGCCATCGGAACTTGCGTTGATCAGGAAGCGCTACAGATTTTTCAACAAGAAAATATTGCTTTAGTACTTTTAGGAAATGGTATTTTACCAGAAGAAGAGGAAATGCTAAGAGCTGAACTATTAGCAATTAATCCAGCAGTTTTGATTATCCAGCACTATGGAGGAGGAAGTGGGCTATTGGCTTGCGAAATCCGCCAAGCCCTTGAGCATAAGGTTATTCTTGGATAAACTATTCTAAGAATGGAATTTAAAATTCATCTCTTAGAATAGTTTATTTTACTGATTTTTACATAAAATGAAAATTGTAAGTCAACGAAGGTATTGGTGAACCAAAAATAGTTAACTGATACGCTTTTATCCCAGCTTCGGTGCGTAAATACACTGAATAGGCATTTTTGCGACCATATAAATTATACACCGTAAAAGTCCAACTTCCCTCCCATCGGCGCTTGCGCATACTCGGATTTCGGATCGTCCAAGAAAAATCCAAACGGTGATAATCACTTATACGAGCATTGTTGCGGTCTTGATAAAATGGATAGGTCACGCCATCAAAAACCACAATACCAGTCGGGACTGTAAACGGTCGTCCAGTATTATAGACCATCGTAAAGCCAAATTCATGATGCGCTCCTTGTCCAATAATCAAGCTGGCGTTGAAACTATGCGGTCGGTCAAAGTTATTGGGATACCATTTTCCACCATTGACTTGCTCTTCATATCGGTCGCTTTGCTTGATTTGATTTAAACTTCTTGAATAAGTATATCCTAGCCAACCCGTCAAATCTCCTTTCTTTTTACTCAACATTACCTCCAAGCCATACGCCATTCCTTTACCTTGCAAGACCTGTGTTTCGAGATTGGGTTTTAAGATAAAATCAGCCCCAGGTTTGTAATCAAGCACATTTTCGTTGCGACGATAATATCCTTCCATCGAAAATTCATAGATATTATCTTTAAAATTTTTGAAATAGCCCAAAGAAAACAAATGACTACTTTGTGGACGAATATAGTCGTTGCTAGTGGCCCAACGCGAGGTTGGCAAAGGCGTTGTTGTGTTGGAAACTACTTGTAAATACTGTCGAATAAAATTATAACCAAACTTCAATGAAGAGGAATTGGTTAGCGAATACTTTGCCGATATACGTGGTTCGAGCCCGCCATAAGAAGCAATGACTTGTCCAGACCCATATTTTGTAGAATCGATTACAGTAAAATCTGAAAGTGGAACGCCACCTTGATAACGTCGTACAGTTCCTGCTCCCATCGCCCAATATTGGGCATACCTTAAGCCAAAGGATACGCTCAACTTAGCGTTTATAGTCATTTCATCTTCTCCGTAAATACCCGCTTCGATACTATTTTCATCAGGAATGGTAATAGGATTTACACTTGTTGACGCATTGGGCACCAAATTCCCTGGACTGATTTTGTACCAAATAGACGAAATTCCTCCCGTCAACTTATGTTTTTCATTCGGATTATAATGTAATTCTGATTTGAGCTGGCGATACAAAATTGCCGACGTAATATCTACGGTATTACTCGAATTTAACTGGGGCAACATCGTCTTGGGCTGATAATTTGTATAAATAGCCGACGTCTGCCAATCGAGTTGACTACTAAACAAATGAAACCATTTCAACGAAGCATTCAAAGATTTGTAATCATACTGAGTCGATGTTGCGCTGATATTATTAACAGTTCCTAATAAATCCGTCTGGAAAAAATCTTTACTAAAATATCCTGAAAAGGTAAAAGTATTTTTCTGATTAGGTTGAAAGAAAAACTTCGTGGCAATATCATAAAAGTTTGCTCGAATATTCTTAAGCCGCTCAGAACCCAACTGAAACAAAAAGTCGTTGAATGAACCTCTGGTGGACACCAACATGCTCAATTTATTTTTAATCAAAGGCGTTTCGATACTCAAACGATTGGAAACTAAGCTAATTCCTCCACTCAACTTGGTTTGAGTCAGACTAGGATTTTGTAGTGTCACATCCAATACCGAGGCTGTTCTACCGCCAAATCTGGCAGGAATACCGCCTTTGTACAATTCGACACCGCTAACGGCATCGGGTGTAAAAACGGAGAATAGTCCAAATAAGTGCGTAGGGTTAAAGATGGGTGTGTCGTCCAACAAAATCAAGGTTTGGTCTGTAGTACCTCCTCGGATATTTACCCCATTGGCGGCTTCTCCAACAGAAGTCACGCCTGGCAACATTTGAATACCTCTGAGTACATCCACCTCTCCCATAATTGCAGGGATTTTTTTGATGGTTTTCATACTCATGGGCGTTACCCCCAAGAGAGTTCTATCTACATTTTTGGTAGCACCCTGTGTTGATACCACTACTTCATCTAACTCTTTAGCAATGTTTAGTAGACTGATATTAAGCAAAACTGTAGTTTTTTTAAAAGATATCCTTCTTCGAAAAGTCCTATATCCTATCATGCTGATAGTTACTGTATATTCGCCATACGGAACTAAAGAAGCAAAACTTCCATCTGCTTGGGTATATACGCCCTGATTATCGATTTTGACAGCAACACCCTCTATTGGCTTTCTATCCAACGAATCTATGACGGTGCCTGTAAAGGATGAGTATTGCTTTTTATTTCCGTTTTGCGAATAACCGCCAAGCGACAAAAGCATAAATATGATGAGTAAAAAGTGTTTCATGATCATTTTGGTAGGGTTCAACAATTATTGTTGCCAACCTTTAGGTTGAATTGGCGTTCGATTTGCACTTGGGACACAGCCCGCAGATGGCGGTCTTGTAGGAGGATTAGAAGGCTCCTCAACAATAGAATGCCCCAAAATCAAGGCCATTGGCCCTACAGCATCGCTTCGGTCAATCCAAAAACTATATTTTTGAACATTGGCTACCCCAAAATACCCTACTACTTTTTCATCGGGATTCGACACGTTCTGAATATTTCCAACAATAGCAGAAGGAGGTGTATCGGCTAGGCCTCCTGTACCTTGAGTAAGCTGACGAACCAATTGGTAAAACTTATATACCTCTAGCGAAACACTAATTTGTTCAAGATTGACCAAGCAACCGTAATCATTGTAAAAAGGAATTTGGGCAACCAATTTATCTTTTATCAATTTCCCCTGAGAGGCTCTATCGTCCTGAATCATGACTTTCGAATTATGTAAAATAGCATAACAGGCAGACTCGCATGGATAATCATAATACGCCTTATTTAATCCACGAGGTGCGGTAACGCACGATTGCGTTTTGTAATCCAATACCGAATTATTACAAGTTTTACAAAAT
This sequence comes from Flectobacillus sp., assembly GCF_049240685.1. NCBI lineage: Bacteria > Pseudomonadati > Bacteroidota > Cytophagia > Cytophagales > Flectobacillaceae > Flectobacillus > Flectobacillus sp. Next base: position 8,990 of record NZ_JBMLSD010000441.1, on the reverse strand, counting down.
GCCAGTTTTTCGTAGTGTGTATATCTCCATAAATAGAAATTATTTGCGGTTGGGTCGTCCTGAAAATCTACGTATAATTCTGTAGCGGAGGTATAAGTTTTGCCATCGTTTGACAATACACTTTGTAAATTAAATTGCTTTTTGACATTCAAAATCGGTGGGGTAGTATTGATTTTCTCTGGTGTTGACTGGTATTTATCACCCGTTTTTAACTCAAAAGCCAGCCGATAGGCATAATTAGGATTTAGTTTGAAGTCAGGGAAAGGAATTAGTCTGCCCGAAGCTAAGATTTTCAATGGAATTTCCTGCTTAGTTTCTTCCACAATTATAGAGGCTTTTACGACATCAGCATCTAAAATTTGAGCAAACTCATTGGAATAATTAGAATAGTAAATCTGAATGGTATCGGGAGCGGCTTGATTATCATTCAAAAAGCCTTCCACAACCAAATGTTTTCCGTCTTTTTCAAAATCAAACTCATAAGGGTCTACGCAGGAACATAGCCCCACGGCAATAAGGACGACCCAAAGGTATCGTCGTAAGTAGATTTTTTTCATAGAATGATAGTTTCTGAAGGTATTAAATTGGCAATTGGGGGTTCTTGGGAAGTCCTTTACACCAAAAATTTTATTTTGCACCAAAGTGCAATCAATTGGATAGTTGGATACAAATGTACCCGAAAGGCTTATTTTATTTTTATTTTTTATTAAAAAATCACAAAATTACTTTTCCAAGAAAGGCTAAACCAAGTTTTTCGACAAGGCCTCATTTGTGAGTCTTAAATAATTTCTATTTTTACTCAGAAAAAAATTAAGTGTTAATGGTGTATCACTATATCATGTAAAATGCAAAGCATTGCGTCCCTACGAGCAGAAATAATTTTACTTTTGTTAAAATCACTCAATTATCAACAGCACTCATCAACAATCCTATGAAAAAAATCACTTTACTACTTTTTTACCTTTTACCATTTGCACTGTTTGCTCAAAAATTCAACAAAGTCGAAATTGCTCGATGGGAAAAGCAAGCACAGCAAGTGCAAATTATCCGTGACAATTGGGGAATTCCACATATTTATGGCAAAACCGATGCAGATGCGGTTTTTGGTTTGCTCTATGCGCAATGCGAGGACGATTTCAAACGAGTTGAAATGAATTACATTGAAAAACTCGGACGTCTTTCTGAAATAAAAGGAGAAAGTCAGCTTTATGAAGATTTACTCATCCGCATGGTTATTGACTCTTCGGAAGCAATGGCTGATTATCAAAAAGCTCCTGTTTGGCTCAAAACGCTCCTCAATGCGCATGCCGATGCCATCAATTATTATCTTTATAAACACCCAGAAGTAAAACCTGCCTTGCTGACTCGTTTTCAACCTTGGTATTCTTTACTGTGGACAGATGGCAGCATTGGGGCTATTAATACCGCTGATGTTACAACCAACGATCTAAAAAGCTTATACGAAGGAAAAGACGCCTTAGGGTATTTTTACAAAAAACCTGTAGAAGAAGAAATCCTGACAGGCTCGAATGGCTTTGCTTTTTCACCCAAAATCACTGAATCAGGTAAGGCTATTTTGTATATCAATCCGCACGTAACCTTTTATTTCAGACCCGAAGTACACGTAATTAGCGAGCAAGAACTTAATGCCTACGGTGCAGTTACATGGGGACAGCTATTTGTTTATCAAGGCTTTAATGAAAAATGTGGCTGGATGCACACCTCTAGTTATACCGATATTGCGGATACATATCTTGAAAAAATTCAAAAGAAGGGTAACAACTGGGTATATTTATATGAAGGCAAAGAGCGAGCTATTAAAATCAAAAAAGTTAAAATTGGCATACTGAAAAATGGCAAAATTGAAAATAAAAACTTTGATGTCATGTACACGCATCACGGTCCTGTGATGGCAAAACGCAACGGTCAATGGATTAGTGTGAAAGCCAATAACCGCTCGATGACTGGCTTGATTCAAAGTTGGCAACGCACCAAAGCAAAAAGCTTTGCTGAGTATAAAAAAACAATGGATTTATTGGCAAATACCTCCAATAACACCGTTTATGCCGATGCTGAAGGAAATATTGCTTACTGGCATGGAAACTATTTGCCAATTCGTGACAACAAATACGACTGGTCGAAACCAGTAGATGGCTCTATTGCAGCTACCGAGTGGAAAGGTTTGCACCCAGTAAAAGAGTCATTGCATGTGTATAACCCTACCAATGGCTGGCTTCAAAACTGCAATGCCACACCTTATACGGTAGCAGGAAGTAATAGTCCGAAACGTGCCGATTATCCAAAATACATGGCCCCTGATGGAGAAAATTTTAGAGGAATTAATGCGGTAAGAGTTTTAAGTAGCATTCCAAAGTACAATTTAGATAAGGTTATTGAAGCAGGTTATGATTCCTATTTGGCGGCCTTCGAAGTGCTAGTTCCTGCTTTGATAAAAGCATACGAAAAAGAAGGTCAAAATTCAAAATATGCCTCTATTGCCGACCCTATTGAACAATTAAAACTTTGGGATTTTCGTACTAGCAAAAGCTCTATTCCTACGGCTTTAGCCATAGAATGGGCCACAAGACTACAATCTGCCATCGCTAAAGTACAAGTAAAAGATGAACTAAAAGCAGACCAAGTTGGTCGTACAGAACAGTACGTAGCCACAGCATCTGCTCAAGAACTCCTAGACCCTATGCTCGAGACTATCCAAGATTTACGTAGCCGTTTTGGTACTTGGCAAGTTGCATGGGGCGAAATCAACCGATTCCAGCGTATTTCGAGCGATATTGAACAAAAGTATGACGATAGCAAAGCAAGTATTCCAGTGCCATTTGCCTCTTCTGCTTGGGGAATGCTGCCTTCTTACACAGGAAGATATTATGGCACTAAAAAACGCTACGGCGTAAATGGCAATAGTTTTATTTGTGCAGTAGAGTTTGGAGAAAAAGTAAAAGCTAAATCATTATTAGCAGGTGGTCAAAGTGGTAATCCAAACTCTATCCACTTCTTCGACCAAGCCGAAATGTATACCAACGGACAATTCAAAGAGGTACTTTACTACAAAGAAGACGTCATGAAGTTTGCAGATAAAATTTATTATCCAGGGAAATAATTGTGAGTGCTGAGTTGGGAGTTTTGAGTGCTGAGTTGTCCTAAAATATCAATTTCTGATATTGGATTTCGAAGGTATATTTTTGGTATTGCACTGAGAACTCAGACTCAGCTTACACTTATTCACAATTCTTCATTCACAACTCACAATTAAATAAAAAAAGCATCAACAAAATTTGTCGATGCTTTTTGAAATCCCTAATACTTATCTCTCTCTATGAAACCGCAATTAGATAGTAAATTTTACACTCCTATTGCTTAAATATGTGTAATAAACACAGGTACTTTCAGATTTTGTAAAAGCTCCTCTGATGTACTTTTGTGTAAAATTCTTGACAATACATTTCTACCATACGACCCCATGACTACAATAGACGTACGGTGCGTATTGATATAATTTGCCAGCATTTCGCCAGGATTACCATGTGGCAATACCTCAAAATGGACAGTACTTACTTGTTTTTTCAGAAAATTCATAAATGCCTCCTCACGAGGAATCGTCATGGAGTCTTCTTTTTCAGCCACCGAAACCACCGTAAATTCTTTGTAACGTTTGGCAGGAAATAAATACAAAAATTGTTTAATTGCAAAAACTGAAGACGCAGAACCATCATAAGTTAGCGTAATATGATGAATTGGGTCAGGGTCTTCTGGGACTATAATGACAGGGCATTCGGCATCTTTCAACAACTCTTTTACAAACTGATTATTAGCTTTTTGCTTTTCTTCGGTAAAGGAAACCTCCCCTCCTACAATAATCACATCAGCAAAACGACTTTCACGCACCAAATCATAATCAGGTATTCCCATGTCTTTTACAACCTCATAATGTGGATAAAACTCCTTACAATACCACTCAAACTGCTGAATGCTTTTATTGAGTTCTACCTCCTCTTCCTCTGCCAATTTCAACAAGGGACTTGCATCAAAATAGGGTTGACCTTCCAACACGGTAGCCGAAGCACCATAACGGTAGTACAAATCGTGTAGAAATACGCCCGTAATAACCGAGCCACTATCTTTGGCCAACTGAATGGCATAATTTACTGCTCCTTTCGAGAAATGAAGACCATCAAACGCTACGATAACTTTTTTCATGACCAATGCTGTTTAGGTTGAGTTTCTATATCAAAACTACACAGCATTGACTTGTAACTAAATGACGCTAATCACCTCATTGTGAGATAGAAATTAGTCGTATTTCTGAGAAAAATCAGACATGAAACGATTGGTGTGGGGCAGGGATATATACCTCCACAAATCCTTTTTTGATAAGTCTTCTTTTAAAATGTTCTTGCACTTCGGGCTCGCCATGCACGACAAAAAACTGCTTGACTAACAGGGGGTCTTGGCAAGCCAAAAACTGTGACAAATCTTCATAATCGGCATGTGCCGAAAGACTTTTTATCTCAGCAATTTCGGCTTTTACCTGATATTCTTCTCCAAAAATAGTGACATTCGAAGGACGTAATTTGAGGCGTCCACCTAAAGAATTGGGTTCACAATAACCTGCTAATAAAATGGTATTTCTGGAATTTTGAATAGAATTAGCAATATGGTGTTTTACGCGCCCTGCCTCTGCCATGCCTGATGCCGAAATGATAATACAAGGCTCTTTTTTCTGGTTTAAATCTTGTGAAGATTCTTTATCAGTAATATATCTTAAAGTCGAAAAGTCAAATGGATTTTCATCATGCTCCATATATTTCAACAATTTTTTGTTAAAACATTCTGGATGATTGTAGGTAATTCGTGTCGCTTCTGTCGAAAGGGGACTATCCACATATACATTCAAAGAAGGAATCCTACCGCTTTCAATCAAACGGTTTAAGATATACACTAGCTCCTGTGTACGTCCAACACTAAAGGCTGGAATAATCAATTTGCCTTCTCGCTCAAAACAAGTTCTCAAAATAACCTTAATAAATTCTTCTTCCGAAACTTGTGCATCGTCATGCAAAGAATCCCCATAAGTAGACTCACAAATAATAATGTCTGCCTGTGGAAAAGGAGCCGGTGATTTCAAAATAGAATCGTTGTATCGACCCACATCACCTGTAAATGTTAAATGCTTAATTTCCTCATCCTCTTTTATTCTAAGGTTTACGACGGCTGCCCCAAGAATATGTCCTGCTTCGGTAAATTTGAGTTGAATATCCTCATCTATTTGGTGCCACTCATCTAGTTCTTTGGGCACAAATCGTATCAAACAACGCATGACATCCTGCGTTTCGTAAAGGGGTTTTAAAGCTGATTTGTTGGCATCTCTGCGTTTTTTGTTGATAAACTTAGCATCTGTTTCTTGTATATGTGCAGAATCTAACAAGAGGATTTGGGCTAAATCTTTGGTGGGATAGGTACAATAAACTTTGCCTTTGTAGCCTTCATTAACCAATTTAGGAATCAGACCAGAGTGGTCGATATGAGCATGAGAAAGCACCATATAGTCGATTTCGGCAGGGTCAAATCCAAATTCTCTATTGAGCGAATCAGTTTCGTTTCCTCGCCCTTGAAACATGCCACAATCCAATAAAAGTTTCTTGCCGTTTTTAAGCGTAATTAAGTGCTTGCTTCCTGTAACGGTCTGAGCAGCACCGTGAAATGATAGTTTCATAGCTTTAGATAAGTTTGTTTTTGGATGAAAACTTTATATACTAAAGGTAGAACGAAACATCACATATTATTCTTAGCAACGTCAATAAAAAAGATGATATAAATCAAGTGGGGAGTCGGCTTGGGGGGGATGGGATTTGGGGTAAAATTAGGGTGATTAAGCCAAGTTTTACTCAAATCCCATATAAACTAATTTTTTTTGTTGAGTGATTTTCTCTCTAAAAAAAGGATTTTTGATTGCTTTTTCTTCAAGCAAATCAACAGGCTTTTGAAGGAGCGTTTGTAATGAATACTTTAAATCGAAATAATTATCAGCATAGTCTTCTAATGCAATGTTCTCAAAATCTACGATTAAGTCTATATCACTATCTGAGTTAAAACGACTTGTCAAAACTGAGCCAAATACATACAATGATTTTACCTTATGTGATTTACAAAGGTTTATAATCGAATCTATATGTTTTTCAATTGGAGTCATCTCATTCAAAGATAGTAAACTAGGGCAAATAAATAGACCAAATTTTATTTCTTATTTCACAACAGCTTTCACGATATATCCTTCTTTTCTCAATAAACTAATCACCCCATTTTCGCCAGGCAAGTGCCCTGCTCCTACCGCAAAAAAAGTAGGTTTTTCATGAATAACTTTTTTGATTCTTGGTACCCAATTTTTGTTTCGGTCATTCAATAAGTTCTTTTCAAACTCCACATCCATCGTTGACGATGAGGTCATATCTTTGAGCAAACCCTCTAGGTTTTGTGATTTATAATCCTTAATCATTTGGCCAAAGGTATTTTTATCGGCATTCCAGTTTTTTACCATTTTGACCAACATCAAATCTGCTTGTTGCTCATATCCCATTTTATCGATGGCCGACATTTGTTCTTCTACCGTCTCTAACCCTAACACTTCTTTTTGCTGAGCTTTTGCCATTTCTACAAAAGTCATTTCGTAACTTTTGATAGGACAGTTAAGCATTTTCATCACCGTCATCGAACTCAAGGCAAAGGGTTTTAATTTTTGTACTTTATCAACATTTATCCCTATCGAATCTTTAAAAAATTGCGCTACCAACTGATAATCGCCCTCTTTCATGAGTGATTTAAGGGTTGTCCCTTCTGGCATAAACATCATTTTTTGCATATCCATCATCATCGAAGGCTCGTCCATGTCTAGCTCCAAATACACTTGTGATGATTTTGTGACACTTTGTTCAATACTCTGATTCATCACAAAATCCTTTGGGCAAATCGCATGAATAGTCCCAAAAAGATAAGAAGGCTTGGCAAGTCCATTTCCAGAAATTTCCCATAACAAAGAATGTTGTTTTTCTTGTGCATACAAGCGCGGAAGCAACAATGCACTAAAACATAAAACTATCGTAAAACATTTAGCCAAATAAGTCATATTGAGTTTTGAATTTTGAGTGAGGAATTTTGAGTTTTTATTTTCGTTGATAAATATTTTAGTTTTTCTTCACATTATTCAAAGAGGTATAATAGAAGAAAAAGGCAACAAAAAAACCGATAGGTAAGCCAAGCCAAAAACTTTTAATAATCCAACCCAGGACGATTCCAAAAAGTAGTCCTACCAATAAATAAGTCGTTGCCTTTGCTTCGGGGTCGTATTTGTATTCCATAAAACAATGTTGGCGTAATGCCTGATAACTATTCAAAAACTCGTCCGAAGGTTCAGGGTTTCGAGGAGATATAGCATCAATTGTTTTTTTCAAAAGTCTCAAAGCTGTTTGTTGCTGATCACTGTTTTTCAAGGACTTACTAAGTTTATGAATGATTTTATAAAGCTCAATTACCTTATATTGCTTTTTTTGCTCGGTCGAAAAACTTTCTACTTTTTGTGCTAGTAAATTTTTGAGAATATCTGTTTGCATGATTGATGTTCTATTTGAACCACAAAACTAAAACTATTCATTCAATTCTTCTAAAATCCCTACCAATCGTGTGAGGTGCTGCCCGTAAAGACGATTGATATACCAGCGCATCAACCACCACATGAAGGGAGCCATGCCAACAGCTATCATCGCAGAAGTCTTTAGACCATCTTCCAAAGGACTCAGAATAAGGTATGCTCCTAAAAAATTGGCAAAGGGTATCAACAAAATATTCAGCCATGTATAGGCTTTGATATAAAGCTTAAACTGTTTAATCAGTTGTGTCAAAGATTCTTTTAACGAAACATCAGCCATCGAAATAGACTTTAGACGCAACAAACCCCAACCGTAAAACCCCAAACTTGCCACCATAAATACCCCCATAATAATTCCTCCTATTTTCCAATGTTCTTCCGCATGAAAAAAGGTATAATAGAACCACGCAATGATCACCAAAATAGAAACTACCAATTCATACCAGATGTTTCTTATCAAACGCTCTAGGATATTCTCGGAGCGTTGTCGGGTTATCAGCAATAAGGCTTCAGCATTCATCGCAGGCTGAGATGCCTCACCCGAATTTTGCCAAATATGTTTTAAATCATCGAGTTCCATAGTGGATTTAGCGATTTGATTTTGAATAACTTACCAATACAATCATTATTTTTTTTGACCTATCTCAGTTCTTAGTTTTTCTCTGATTCTGGTCATTTTTACCCTGACATTATTGGCTGTAATACCCATAATTTCGGCTATTTCCTCATTTTCTTTTTCTTCAAAATATAACATTAAAAGTGCCTTTTCTACAGAAGAAAGATGTTCCATGGCCTTATATAATAATTGTATTTTTTCCTCTTGACTTGAATCAGGTATCCAATCAGGAATGTCGTGATTAAGCTCGTCAAGTGATTGAGCAACAGGCTTTCGTTTTATTTTTCGTAAATCAGAAATGGCAACATTCAAAGCGATTTGATACACCCAAGTCGACACTTTTGATTCATGCCTAAACTTGGGGAATGCCTTCCATAGCTGTATCACTATTTCTTGAAAAAGGTCTTTTCTGTCATCGAAGTCACGGCAATACATCCCACAAATTTTGTGGATAATAGCTTGATGAGCTTGTAATGCTGTAACAAATTGCTTTTCGATAGACACCTATGAGTTCTGAGTTTTGAGTTGAGAGTGATGAGTTGTGCTTTGTGCTTGCCTAAAATAGGTTGCCATCAAACTCATTTTAAGGAATTTATGACATTAGTCGTTACAACTACAATAGAATTACAGGAGTGGTCTATTTTTTTGTAAAATGGACAAAAAAATACCCCGAAAGGCTCAAATTCCTTCGGGGCATATCTCTATTTATTTTTATCC
>NZ_JBMLSD010000440.1:0-1407 GCF_049240685.1 Flectobacillus sp. | reverse complement strand
TCCGTAAGTCTGAGCAAGAAATTCGCAATTTAATGGTGCCTTCGATGAGCGGAACTAAAATACCTATCAAGCAAATCGCCGAAGTTAAAACGTTGACAGGCCCAAGCTTGATTTTCCGTGAAGACACCAAGCGTTTTATCGCCGTAAAATTCTCTGTTCGTGGTCGTGATATGGGTAGCACCATTGCCGAAGCACAACAAGAAGTGAAAAAGGTAGTGCCAAATCTTCCAAAAGGATACGATATGAAATGGAAAGGTGATTTCGAAAACCAGCAACGTGCTTCTAAACGTTTGGCACAAGTAGTACCAATTTCGATGATTGCGATTTTCTTTATCCTATATGTAATGTTCGGAAGTTTGAGAGATGCAGGTTTGGTATTCTCCAACGTGCCATTTGCGATTATTGGTGGTTCGGTAGCCTTGCTGGTGACGCATACCAATTTCAGTATTTCGGCAGGTATTGGTTTTATTGCCTTATTTGGGATTTGTATCCAAAATGGGGTAATTATGATAGAAGTATTCAAGGAAAATCTCCATAAAAAAATGTCACTGCTCGACTCGATTACCGAAGGTGTCAAATCGAGGGTTCGTCCAGTAATGATGACTGCCATGATGGGTATTTTTGGGATGTTGCCAGCTGCTACTTCATCAGGTATCGGTTCGGAATCTCAAAAACCTTTGGCTATTGTAGTAATTGGTGGGATGATTGGCGCAACAATTTTGACGCTCTTTATTTTCCCATTATTCTACGAAAGAGTGTATAGAAATAAATAGAAGTGAGGAAAGGATACACTTTCCTAGTTTTTCTAAAAATATAACAAGCGTTTTAGCTTAAAGAGTAAATAATCTATTTGTCTGTTTAGGAATCGCTGCCGGCTATGCTGGCAGTGATTTTTCTTTTTTACAAAACAAAATTACTTTAAAAACTCTAATTTTGTAAGCTTAATCAGGAAATGGCTGTAGACCGTCTTGTGCATTAGGATAATCAATCAGATAAAACCACATGTCGTACGAGCGTATCTACTTATAGGCTATTTTTGATAAGTGAATTATGAAACTTTGGTTATACTAAGTATTAGTGCTGAATTATGAGTTGTGAATTGTGGATGTAAAATTTTAATTATCAATATCTTACATCTCCAATTGATTAAATCTTATTTTGCACGATTACTTAAGTTAGTGGGCAAAATAGAATTTAATTTTTGTGCCTAAGGCATTCAGGTATCAGCTTTCGGCGGTGGGCTTTGGAAAAAAGCATAGCTGTGGTTAATAAAAATATTTTAACACTCTGTGCCTTGTGCCTGTTGCCTTGTCCCCAAACACATAACTTAAATCTTATTCTGCACGATTACTTAATACTCAAGAGCATTCTCAAAATCTAGCAATTACATCAATACCATAATGGCAA
>NZ_JBMLSD010000439.1:0-9244 GCF_049240685.1 Flectobacillus sp. | reverse complement strand
AACTAATAAAAAAGGTGTACCTGATTACAGATACACCTTTTTGCACAACATTAAAAGATTATTGCCCTTCTAACTCTCCTACTTATGAAATTTTTTCCTACTAATTGTTATTACTTCAAGCCCTTAAATTGAAGTAATAATGGCGGATGCGTAAATTCGAGTCCTTAACTTTGGTGTGTCGTGATTTTATTTTTTGATATTAAAAAGCTGCACCAATTTAAAATCTAATTGAGAATCACAACATAATGTTTTATAGTGGCTAGGCATCGTTTTCTCTCTAACTTTATTGCCTTATTGTTGATACAAATTTATACCTGAAATTCGGGCTTTTGATTTGTATTCGATGAACTGTCACAAATGGAAAGTTTTTGGCAAAAAATGAGAGAAATTTGGTAATAATAGTTTTTTCAGAAACTTGCAAAAGTCATTTTTTAAGACTTGATTTTAACATTTATCCGTTTTGAATAGTTTTTTAGTTATAAAAAATTAGACTTTTAAAATAAACAAAACGATGAAAATGCGTAAAAAAGCAGATTTGCCTTCAAAAATTTGCGAAACTTGCAGTCGCCCTTTTGCATGGCGAAAGAAATGGGAGAAAGTATGGGATGAGGTAAAATATTGTTCGGACAAATGCCGCAAAACGAAATCATATAATCAATGACCAAAAAGGAGTTACGAAATATCTACAAAGAAAAGCGCAAGAATCTTTCTGAAGCTGAATATCAGCGGCGTTGTGAGTTGATTGTAAAAAATGTATTGGAAAACTTTGATTTTTCTACCATGCAATTCGTTCATGTATTCTTACCAATACAAGCGCAGAAAGAAATAGATACTTATTTATTGATGCAGCTCTTGCAGGAAAAGCACCCACAACTAAGATTTGTGGTGCCAAGGGTAATATCTCATTCGTTTGAAATGGAACATTATTTATATAATGCCAATACGATTACCTTAAGCAAATGGGGTATTCCCGAACCAATTCCTACACCTCAACAAAAAGTTGAACCCCAGCAACTAGAAGTGGTATTCTTACCATTGTTGATTTTTGATGAAAATGGGAATAGAGTGGGTTATGGAAAGGGATTTTATGATAGATTCCTTGAACAATGTTCAGATAAAGTTAAAAAAATAGGCTTATGTCTTGAAAACGCAGTGCCATTGATAGAAGAAGTAGGCAAATGGGACATTCCGCTCGATTTTTGTGTGACCCCACAAAGATGTTATGCATTTGGAGTAAAAAACTGAAAAAGAACCCTTTGGAAACAGTATAGCATAGCATTTTATTAAAATATTAGGAATATCTTATTCAAACTAAAGAAATTTCTTTTCTCTTCGGAGATTATGGAGTAATTTTGCGGACTTTTTGACGAGTCGCAACGTAGTGAAAATCAGAAAATTACTCACGATTTGTCAAAAACTTATAGAAAAAGCCCTATTTGACACTTAAAAAGTATGGAATGATGCGTTTATCAAAGTATGCAAAAATAGGTTGGTGTTTGATGTTATGCTTGGGTATTGCTCAGGCGGTTTTGGGACAGACAGAACTTCCCCGACCAAAGTACATTGCAGTAGAGCGCAATTTTTGGGGAATGAAATATATTTACGAAAGGCAGACTATCGAAAACCCATTGGCTTTACAAATTCCATTATTGCAAATGCAAGACCCCGAAGTAAGCAGCAGGTTCTTGAAGTTTAAGAGTCAACGAAAAGCCATGCAATGGGTCAATATCGCTTCGGCGGGGGTGTCGCTCTACACAATTTTTAATCGAGATAAAGTTTCAAATAATTTTTACTGGACTTCTTTGGGCAGTGCATTAGTAATAACCACTTATTTGAATTTTCGCTCGACTATCCATTTGTCAAAATCTATCGCTCGATACAATCAGTTGCAATTGCAACAAAGTAGGATTGGGCTAAGTATAAATCAAACCTCTGTCCAAACGCCAGTAATAGGCTTAGGTTGGACACAGTCTTTTTAAGTAAAGGATAGTTAGGAGTAAACAAAAACTTTCTGACTTCAATTGATGGCTGTTTAGTGCTTCTGTGAGGCATACAGCATTTTTTTCACTATAACCAAAAAACAAAGTACGTAAAACAATGAAAGTAGCAGTAGTCGGAGCCACAGGTTTGGTCGGTGGCGAAATTATGAAAGTTTTAACGGAGCGCAACTTCCCTGTAACAGAACTTATCCCAGTAGCCTCAGAACGTTCGGTAGGTAAACAGGTTGAGTTTAAGGGAAAACAGTACACCGTAGTAGGCTTCGAAGATGCTATCAAGATGAAGCCTGATGTAGCGATTTTCTCGGCAGGAGGTGGTACTTCTACAAAGATTGCTCCTCTTTTCGCTGAAGCAGGTATTACCGTGGTAGATAACTCGTCGGCATGGCGTATGGACCCAACTAAAAAGTTGGTAGTTCCTGAAATCAACGCTCATACATTAACGACTGAAGATAAAATTATTGCAAACCCTAACTGCTCGACTATCCAAATGGTAGTTGTGTTGAACCCTTTGCACTTGAAATACAAAATCAAGCGTGTGGTTGTTTCAACTTACCAATCAGTAACTGGTACTGGTAAAGCAGCGGTTGACCAATTGTTTGCAGAACGCGAAGGTCGTACAGATGTACCAGCGGTATATCCTCACAAAATCGACTTGAACGTATTGCCACACATCGATGTTTTCTTGGACAACGGCTACACCAAAGAAGAAATGAAAATGGTGAACGAGACTAAGAAAATTATGATGGATGACTCAATTGCTGTGACTGCAACTACGGTTCGTATTCCTACAATTGGTGGTCACTCAGAATCGGTAAACATTGAGTTTGAAAACGAATTCGATTTACAAGAAGTATTTGATATTTTGTCGAACACCGAAGGTGTAATCGTACAAGATGATCCAAAAAACTTTGTTTATCCTATGCCAATCAATGCACACGGTAAAGACGAAGTATTTGTTGGTCGTATCCGTCGTGATGAAACTCAGCCAAAGACCTTGAATATGTGGATTGTTGCTGATAACCTTCGTAAAGGTGCTGCTACAAACGCTGTTCAAATTGCAGAGTATTTGGCTAAAAACAATCTATTGTAATCAGAAGGCATAGAAATAATAGGCTTTTGCCTATTGCTTCCAGCTTAGAGCCTACAACAAAATATTTTTTATTAGGTTTGAGCATCAAGAGTCAAAAAAAATGAAGAAGAGCGGTGTATTTGGAGTGGTGTCCAGTTCATCTTTTGGCTTAATCTTCGATGATGAATTAAAAAGCCGAGACGAAAGTCTCGGCTTTTTTGTTATCGTTGCTCTTTGGATTCGAAATAAGGAGCTGACTTTGGTACTGTCAACACAGGAGGTCGCCAATTCGACTTTTTCCCAAACTTAAAGCTAAAACCCGCATATATTCCATAAAAAGAAGTATATCCGCCTTGTGAAGAGGTATACTGAATACCCGTATAGCTGAATTTGAGATACACTCCGAGTCGGTCGGCTGTTTCTTGTAACTGAAGTCCTGCGCTAGGCGAAAACCCCCAATTAAGACTATTGCTGAAGTTCTTATTGGCTGTTAGATATTCGTAATTTTTCTCTACTTCAGTATCATACTGGCTAACAAAAGTGCCTGTACTTATGCCTACAAAAGGTTTGATGAGATGCTTTTTCCATAAAAAATAGTCAACTGAGAAGTTTAGAGGTACGATTCGTTTGAGAATTCGACCATACACAATGGGTAAAGCATCACTTTGTGTTTGAACCATCAAATTGGTTCGCATATCATATACGCCCCAGTTCATACCGATTCTGAGGTTTTCGGTCAAATACTTTTTGGCACTAATATCTATACCCGAACCTGCATATTGTGCTTTGTTGCCCCATCCACCTTCGCCAATATAGCTAAAGCCTGAGCTAATTTGAATTTGCCCCCGACTGTCAAAATATAAAATACACAAAAAAAGAATAGTAGTAAGTAAAGTTTTTTTCATAGTATACCAAGGTCTTAAATAAGTGAGTAAAAGCACAAAGTTGTATTAGTTGAAAAAACGGCAAGATAAGGATATGATTACTGGAAATATAAGATTGATAGGGGCGGAGTATTTTGAAGAAATTTTTATAAAAATAGGAAAAAAAACGCCTTTTACAACTTTGATTATCAAATAATTATCAAACGGAAAATCAAGCATGAGTCATGTCGAATAGAGTGATTATGTTAGAAAGTAGTAGAGACGCAATGATTGCGTATTAAGCCAAGTTATATCTTGCATAGTAACATTAAAAAAGCGGTCGAAAAAATATTTTTCGACCGCTTTTTGATAAAAACTTGGAGAATAATCCCAATCCAAAAGATTAGAAATGACTTATGTTTTGATACTATATTTTAGAACAATACATCTTCAAATGCAATGCTGTTCATCCGATTGCCGAAGGCCCCAAGCCGAAAGCTATTTCAATACATAAGCCAACTGGCTTTCGTATTCAGTCAACCATGCTGTAATTTCTGAAACAATTTGTTTCATTGAGATGCTCGGTGTCCATCCTGTCAAGGCAGTCACCTTAGAGTTGTCGGTTACATACAAACGAATATCAGCAGCTCTGTTTTCGGTTACTTTGTTGATAGGAATGGTTTTACCCGTTACTTCCTGGCAAATCTGTGTAAGTTCTTGTAACGAAGCACTTACTTCTACACCACCACCAACGTTTAAGATTTCGCCATTTACTTTGTCCATATTATGCAATTGAAAATCAATCAAACGATATAGGTCAAGTACGTGAAGCATATCGCGAGTTTGCTTTCCTGAACCGCCGTAACCGATATAGGCTAACTGTTGTTCGAAATAGTGTTTGGCTACCCAAAGTACCATTACACCTTGGTCAACTTTACCCATTTGCCAAGGGCCAGTCAATACACCACAACGGTTAATCACAGTTTTTAGGCCATAAAACTCATTGTATTCGTGAATCATCAATTCAGAAGCCAACTTCGTAGCGCCATACAACGAACGAGCGCCATCTAATGGAAAATCTTCAGCAATACCTTTAGACGATACACCTCTTACTGGCTGTTCGTCGGCTAATGCAAAGCGTGTATCTGATTCAACGAAGTTGAGTTTTTCAATCGTTTTGATTGGATAAATTCTACTAGTTGACAAGAAGATAAAGTTAGCATTACTTTTTTTGGCAAAGTTCAAACAGTTGATTGTACCTACCAAATTGGTATTGATTAGATAATCAGGCGTGCCGTCCAATCCTGCCAAAACGGAAGGTTCTGCAGAAGCTTCGATAAGGGCATCTACCACTGGAAGTGCATCAAAATCTTCTTTATTACGAATATCGCCGTGTACAAATGTAACACCTGCTTGTGCTAGGCGTGGTAGATTGAGCTCTGAACCTTTACGACGGAGGTTGTCGAGGCAAATAACTTCGTAAGCGGGATAGTTAGTTTTTAGAGCAATCGCCAGAGATGAGCCAACAAAACCCGCTCCTCCCGTAATCAAGATTTTCATATAATTATGTATTTAAAATAGTAAAATCGTGCTCGTTTCGGAAATCGAAAAGAACACGATTTGGATATAGATAATAGATTAATCAATACGCTTCAAACGAATATTCTCGGCTGGGCGAATAATCAATGGTACTTTTTCAACTTTCACAGCGCTGGTATCCAAACCAAACCACTTGTCTTCGGAAGGCGTGAAGTCTTTGATGAAGAAATACGCTTTCATAATGAGAGATTCAAATATAGAAAGCTGATTGTCATAAGACAAGAATTTCTCAAGCACCACAAAACGGAAATCTCCAATGACATTTTGACGATTGAGGGATTCATATCGAGAGGTAATATCTACTTCTCCATTTTTTACCAATTCTTCAACTACTTTTCTGAAGTATAAATTGATTTTTTGTTCAACTCTAAAACCAAGACGGAAGGTTACTTTAATTACGTCGTCTGGCTCAATGATATCCACTTTATATTCCATGGTGTATGGGTCATCGAGCGTATCTACATGTACAAACCAATAAATATCAGCACGTTTTGGGCGTTTTTGGAAAATTGAATAAATGATTTTTGATTCAATTTCGCTTGTGCGCGCCGCATTCGACATAAATACGAGGTGTGTAGCGTATTTTGGAATACTCATATCTTGACTAAGGTCTTTCAATGGCTCGATATAATCTACCAATTTGACATATTCGGTCAAGCGCATTTTGATGATAAAGGCACGATACCAGATAATCATCAAGGCAATAATACAAGCCGCAATAATCAAAGAAACATAGCCACCATGAACAAATTTGCGTAGATTAGCCACAAGGAATGAGCCCTCAATAGATACATACACTACGATGAATGCTACAATCCACCACATATCAAATTTCTTGACATGTAAATAGTAGGCCATCAAAGCCGTTGTCATGAGCATCGTAAGAGTAATAGCTAATCCGTAGGCAGCTTCCATATTGGAAGATTCTTTGAACCAAAGTACCACACCCATACAACCCAGCCAAAGAAAGATATTGACACTTGGTACATATAATTGCCCTTTTTGATCAGAAGGATAATTTAAACGAACCTTAGGCCAAAAATTCAAACGAATAGCTTCAGAAACCAAGGTAAATGAGCCCGAAATCAAGGCTTGGCTGGCAATAATGGCTGCCGCCGTAGCAATTACGATACCCCAAAGTAAGAACCATTCTGGCATTAATTCAAAAATAGGTTTGCGTCCGTTCAAAAGGCTTCCGCTTTGATGAATCAACCAGGCGCCTTGACCAAAATATTGAAGAATTAAACAGATTTTTACAAATACCCAACTGATTCGAATATTGCCTCGCCCACAATGACCTAAATCTGAATACAAAGCCTCTGCACCAGTTGTGCAAAGAAATACCGCACCTAATACCCAAAAACCGCTTTCTCCGTTGTAAGGATTTGTTAATAACTGAATGGCATAATGTGGCGAAAATGCTCTCAAAATACTCCAGTCCTTTGCTATCCATAAAATACCAAGAAAACCAAGCATACTAAACCAAATCAACATGATGGGGCCAAATGCACGACCTACCATTTTTGTTCCAAAAATTTGGAACATGAACAAGACGGTAATGATTGCTAGTACAATTGGCACTGTTTCGATATCGGGCTTAATCATTCGAAGCCCCTCGACAGCAGAGGCGACCGATACGGGTGGGGTTATTATACCATCAGCCAAAAGGGTAGCCCCACCAATAATGGCAGGTACTGTTAACCACTTGGCATGACGACGCACCAAGGCGAATAACGCAAAAATACCACCTTCACCACGGTTGTCTGCTCGCAAAATCAGAATGACATATTTGAGCGTTGTCTGTAAGGTCAATGTCCAAAAAATGCAAGATAAACCGCCCAAAACGGTTGTTTCATTGATAGGAGCGGAGCCTATAATAGACTGCATTACGTAGAGTGGGGATGTACCAATATCACCGTAGATAATTCCCATTGCCACTAGCAGACCCGCTGCTGTGGCTTTGTCGGTATGTTTGTGTTCCATAGATGGAATCGCTTGTGTTTTATAATAATGATTAGAATTACTTGTCTGAGTATCTGTAAATTATGACTAATTGTTGGTAAGTAGGTTTCTCTAATCTATAAAAAACACAAAAATTTAGGGGTTTTGTAATAGATATTTGTCTGATAATATTTCAAAGTGCTAAAAGTGAGCAAATATAATATCTCTTCTGATTTATTCATCAAGAAAACGTTCCCCAATTAATGAAAGACCTATTTTATCTATGAACGGATTAAGTTGCTGATGATTTGGAATTTGGCTTTATGGATTAACATAGTAGTATCCAAAGATAATATTCATTTCATCTTCGGAGGTTAAACCAAAGCCGAGGTTTTTGTTAGTTGTATTATTGTAGGTTACTACAGAGGTTAATCCTTCGCCTTTTTTAAGCTGTATAGGAGTGCTAAAATTAATTACTTTAGGGTGTTCCCAATCAGTACTTTCATAAACTGTTTCGCCGTCGCGTGTGCCTCCTTTGATTTTTATCACAAATCTTTCGCCATACTTATGGTTGTGTGAGGTAAGCGAAACAATAGAAACATTGCTATCAAATTTAAAATCTTTGGTAATAGTGCTGCGCTGATTGGCTGGCAGACTAAAATTCGTATTGTTAAAATCAATCATTTGTACAACTTTTTGAACTTTTGAGGCTGGAACAGTGTAAAGATTGACATAATTTTCTCCTAAAAATGGTTGATTCGTTTTGTTGAAATAATGGGGATTAACATCTATCGTTGCGCCTGCGGGAAGTTTTAATGCCATCCCTTCTGGAAAAGTATAATCCTGATTTGGGTCGGTGCCTCCGCCCAAAAAAATATGATTAGACATTTGTAAAACCGTGAGAGCATTCAGAGAATTATTGATATTGCGCAAATCACGCACAATATCAATAGTCGGCATCAGTAAAGTATTATCTTTATTTCTAAAATCATATAAGACCAAATGATGACTATTGGGACGAGATTTGAGCTTGATGCGATTGACATACACCTCGCTAGAGTTGCCCAAACTTTTTCGAACAAAAATTTCCCTCTCAAAATTAGCCGCTACATTAAAAGCATCTACATGGATTTGAATTCCAGTAACTCCTTCTTCTTGTGGACTTTTGAGTGCTTCGAAAGGCGTGCTACTTGTTGCATAACTCGGGGTTGTGTCGTCCAACAGATATTTGTCTACCACATCGCCTGTGCGTGGCGCACCGGCTTCTATCCATCTTCTGATAAATTCGATTTGTCCTACATATAATGGATTACTCCCAAGTGGCATCGGAAGTCCATACTGCTTGCCACTATGATGACTGGCATCCCATTCGAGCTTATGAAATAGAAGACTTTCTAAAGATTTAAAAGGTTTAACTCTCTGGAGATTATCGGTTTTGGCTAAATCATTTTTAGGACTAACGCCTACTAGGTTTTGGTAGGCAACGGATTTTTCCAAAACTAAGCCATGCTGAGCATAAGTATTGTCACTCGTCGATGCATGACAACCAGAAGTAGCGCATGAAGGTGTAAGTATTTTTTGTTGAATTAAATCGAATGAAGAAGCTGATGCCGTATCGGAGCTATCAATGGATTTTTTTGAACAACCAAAATTTAGTACGGTCAAAAATGCTCCAAATAATAAAATGGAGTAAGAGTTTTTCATAAAGAAGGTTCGAGAAATGTAAAGGGAAATAAGTATTATTCAAACGCTTTAAGCACTCTATTTAAGTT
>NZ_JBMLSD010000438.1:0-7108 GCF_049240685.1 Flectobacillus sp. | reverse complement strand
AATAAAAAAGGCGATATCCATTACTGAATATCGCCGATAATTAATAGATCAGGTTTTTAATAGGTAGGTGTGTAAAAATATGATTTGTTGGGTATTAGACAATTATGTGCTATTTTTGTAAGAAACACATTTCTTTTTTTCCCTATCATAACCTAGTGAAAATAGTATATTCTAATAACCAGGGTTTTGCATAGCAGTTTTTTGCTCGGTGGTCAAAGGTTTACCTCCGCTGTATACGCCATCCAAGAAAGTCTGTGGAATTGGTCTCAACAAGTGGTAATCTTTAATATTGTTTGCAGCACCTGGGTTGTAAGCTTTAGCTCTCGCTACCAATGTTTTGGTTCTGCTCAAATCCTCCCAACGGTGGAATTCACCGCAAAGTTCTCTTGTTCTTTCGTTCAATACCAAGCACAACATTTTATCGTAGGTAGATGTATAACCTAGCTTGTTGATTACTGCGACATCTTGTGCTGGCAAACTGTTGATACTTGAGATTTCAAGACTTGTTGCTGTAGTCGATACTGGAATATTATTCGACTCATAGTATGAGTTTTCAGTCATAAATGAATTGATATTTACATTTTGTCCAGACTGAGACACAACAAAAGCCGCAGCACCATCTGTATAAGCTGCTCTATCTTCTCCAGCTTTGTAAGCAGCTCTTTTTCTTACAGCATTGATGTAAGGAAGTGCTGAATCATAAGAACCTTGACCAAGATTGGCTAAACGAATTTTGGCTTCGGCTGCCATCAAATAGGTTTCGCCCGAACGCGCCAATACCATATCTCTGTAACCCCTTACTTCGTTGATTGCCAAACGAGCACCATCAAAATGTTTACTCAACGATGGGAAACGAACATCTTGTACTAAACTTTTTCCATCAGATGCATGTGCTACATACACAGTAGGGACAGTTTTGTTGGTTTTGCTATAAACAATCTCATCTACGTATTTGGTTTTGGTAAAACGTGTATCTGATGGACTATTGATAATAAACATCAAACCAAGGTCGCCATTAACGTATTTACCACTACCGTTATTCAGTCGACTTTTTGTTCTAAAACTTTTCCAGAATCTTGAGTCATTTACTTGATCGAAAGCATCATACGTAAAATAAGTAGGTGCCAAACGGCTAAATGGACGCATACCCGTTAAGTCACGTTGCATATACGGAAGGTCATCATAACGTGCCGTAAAGTACAAGTGCTGGTTATTGAAGTTTGTCGCCAACAAATTGTCACTAAATTGTGCCGAAAGAATCAACTCAGACAATGATTCATTGGTACCATTAGGCTTGTTATAAGCCCAAAGATCGCCAAAATTGTTTGCCAAAGGGTGTCTGGCGATTACTTCGTCCGAAAGAGACACAACTTTTGCTAAATCAGCCGCCTTAGTAGAAGAGTTCCATGCATCATTGATTTCACTAGCTCTCGACAAATAGGCTTTTGCCAAATAGTGGGCTGCTGCATCCTTGGTGATTTTTGCGGGGCCGCCCGTATTTTCTAACAAATCGTATGCCTTTGAGAAGTCATCGATGATTTGTGCATAGACTTTTTCGGGTGTTTCGCGTGTAAACTCTAATTCTACTGTAGTACTTACAGACAACTTTAGAGGCACAGCACCATATTGACGCACCAATCTCAAATAATTAAAAGCTCGTAAGAAGTAACCTTCTCCTAATGCTATTTTTTTGATGGCATTACTTGTAGACTTACTCTCTGTAGCAGATTTGACAATTTGATTGGCCAAACCAATCGCCACATAATAAGTATCCCAAGCTCTTTGGGCGGCAATCGTGTTACTTGTAACGACAGTTACAATTGACCTGAAGCCCCCGTCGTAGTTATTCCATGGACTGTTCGAACCGTCACCACCGACATGAAACTCATCAGTTCCGTAGTTGGTAGTCGCAAACTGAACTTCTCCACTTAGTGGTACATTGAATGTTTGGTTATAAGCCCCCGTTACTGCGGCTTGAATACCTTCGTCGGTTGAGTAATAGGCATTACTTCTTTGAGTAGTCAACTCTTCTTTTAGAAAGTCTGATTGACAAGACATCGTTGCTAGAAGAGCGAATGCACAAATACCTGTTTTGATATATCTAAACTGTACTTTATTCATCGTAAAAATCATTAAAGGTTAAAAATCTACATTAATACCCATCGTAAAGCCTCTGTTCCAAGCCGAGCTTTGTAAGTCCATATCAATCCAGTTGATATTGTTGTAAACCATTCCTAAGTTTTGAGCTTGGAAATAAACTCTTGCTTGACTCAAGCCTAGACTTTGAGAGAATTTGTCTGGCAGGTTGTAACCTAATGAGATATTTCTAATTTTAATAAATGAGCCGTCTTGGTAACCTAGCGCGTTGTAATAAGGATCACCTGCTGCGGCAGTGTAATAAGGATGTTGATAATCTGCATTGGTGTTGTTTGGAGTATAATAGCTCACAACACGTTGGTTTGAGCGACCCGTTAACGCTTCACCTCCTGTGTTATACAAGTACTTCAAACGACCATATAGCATAACCGAAAGTGAAAATCCTTTGTAGTCGAATGTATTGGTCATACCTACAATAAACCTAGGAATAGTACTACCTAAAACCTTACGGTCATTTGAGGCATCGATTTTATAGTCTCCATTTTGGTCTACAGGTCTTACTGAACCAATAGTAAATGATTGTCCGTTTGCATTGAACTTAGCCATTTCAGCAGCATCTGCTTCTTTCCACAAACCAGCAGATTGGTAATCATAAATGACGCCTTGGCTTTGACCGATAAACCATTTGTTATTGATGTCATCCACTGCTCCATTGGCTAGCGAAACAATCTTGTTATCTTGCCAAGAACCATTGAAGGTGGTGCTCCATTCAAAGCCAGCTCTGCTCAAGTTTACTGTTGTTACGGTCAAGTCAATACCTTGGCTTGAGGTTTCACCAATGTTTGCATAGGTATTTACAAAACCTGTAACAGATGGAATCGTCTTCAACATTAGCAAATCTGTTGTGCGAGAAGTGTAGTAATCTAAAGTACCCGTAACTTTTCTTTTGAAGAACGAGAAGTCAACACCATAGTTGATTTGAGTTGTTTTTTCCCAAGTCAAATCTTGGTTTGCCAAAGTTGAATTGTTTATTTGTCCTGTAGCCAAAGTACCGCCATAAGGATAATAAATTTGAGTAAGACCGCCTTGTGTTGCGTAAGGGTCGATGGCAGAGTTGCCAGTAACACCCACGCCTGCTCTTACTTTTAAGTCATCAATCCAACGCTGATTTGCTAAGAATGGCTCATTGGTCAATCTCCAACCCAAAGCAGTACTTGGGAAGAATGCCCATTTGTTTCCTTCTGCCAACTGAGAAGCTCCATCATAACGACCTGACACCGTAATCAAGAATTTGTTGTTGTAGTCGTAGTTGATACGTCCCAAGTAAGAGCGAAGTTGTCTTTCGGATAAAGTAGAACCCCATGCCGACAATGGAATATTCAGTGCGTTCCATTTTTGGCTTGTCATTGGTACGTTATCAGCAGCCATGTTGTTTCTGTCGTAAGTCCATTCAGTTTGTGTTTGAAGTGCCATTACGCTCAACTGATGCTTATCAAAGGTTTTGTTATACGTTAGCATGTTATCCAAAGTATAAGACAACGCTTGATCTTTTGTTAAGGAAGCATAGCTAGAACCCGTTCTAATTACCGAGTTTGCATCAAGAAATACCCCGTTTCGGTTAAGAGATACGTCTGGACCAAAGTTCATTCTGAATTTTAAGCCATCCAGTGCTTTAAAGAAACCTGCAAAGTTGATTTCAGAATACAAACTACCAAAAATACGGAGGTTGGTTCTTTGGTCTTGAGAGTAGTTTTCTTCATTTACAATAGTTTTGAAAGCATCATCACCACCTGGATACAACACTCTAGCACCAGTAGCATCATAAGGCACGGCATAAGAGAACAAGTTTCTAGCACTTTCGTACAAACCCGAAGCTCCTACGTTGGTATTTTTACCTGCACCCGACTGACCATATTCGTTAATAGAGTAAGCTGCGTTTAACACACCACCCATCGAAAACCAAGCGCTTGTTTTAACATCAACACTCAATTTGGCTGAGTAACGTTTGTAGCTTTGTCCTTTTACAGTACCTTGGTTGTCGATATAACCAAAAGAAGCATAAGACTTCATTTTATCAGTACCACCACTTACACTGATAGTGTGTTGCCCTGTTACAGAAGGACGAGTTACCATACCAATCCAGTCTGTATTTTGTACCTTGGAGCCATCCCAAGTGCCGCCTTCCCAGCCTCTCAATATGTTATTCCATGAAGATAAATCACCAGAACCCTTAAAAATCAAGAAGTCATTGGCCTGAGTTGGTCTGTCACCACGAGGGTAAAGGTTAGGATTCAAATAATAGTACGACCATCTTCTGTAATCGATGTATTGCGCAGCGTCCATCAATGGAGAGCTGTTTTGCAATGTTTCAGTGGTAAAGTTGGAGTTCAAACTCAAGGTATATTTACCATTTTTACCTCTTTTTGTCGTAATAATCACAACGCCATTGGCTCCACGCGAACCATAAATGGCTGTTGCAGAAGCATCTTTCAGGATATCGACCGACTCGATATCGTTAGGGTTGATGTTATCGATACCTCCCGATGTCAACGGAATGTTATCTACAACGTACAAAGGTGAGTTTGATGCTGTTAACGAACGAACCCCACGAATCGTGATATTTCCTACTTGACCCGGTCTTTCGTTTGAAGTAATATCCACACCTGCTGCTCTACCTTGCATACCTTGTAGCGCATTGGCTACAGGTCTTTGTGTAAGGTCTTTCGCGCTTACACTTACTACTGCACCCGTAACATCTGATTTTTTACGCTCTCCATAACCAATTACAACTACCTCCTCTAAGGCCTTTGTATCTGTTTGTAATACTACATTAATTACCGTCTGATTGCCAACAGCTACTTCTTTTGTTTCATAACCAGTCGAAGAAATTACTAACACCGCATTGCCATCTGGTACATTCAATTTGAACGAACCGTCCGCTCCTGTGGTGGTTCCTTGATTTGTACCTTTAATTTTTATACTCGCCCCTGGAAGCACTTCACCATCGCTTCCAGTAACCTTTCCTGTAATAGGCAAGGCCACGCCAAATTTGTTTGATACTCGTACCGAATGTAGCAAACTAGCCTCTTTTGCAAGTACCAAATTGCCTTTACCTTCAACTTGAGTGAAACTCCCAGCTAAGGCTACAAGTACACTCACATTTAGTAATCTTTTGAGCATTGAGATTAGGTTTTATATGAAATAATTGACAGAAAAAAGACTTTTATTAATATGATTTATTTTATATTATTTTGTCCTTTTTGTCAAAGATATTACCATCCAAAACCCAAACCATCATGCTCCGTCCTGACTACAATAGCTATCTTTAATCAAATTCATTCTTTAATTGATTCTATTTTTATTTTATAAAAATATGATTTTTTCAATATATAATTTATTTAGTTCTATTTTAAGAAAATACTGATAACTCCAGCTCATTATACCTAAAACCTGTTCAAATATAGTACGATATCGTTTACGGAAAATGAACTATTATATACATACGTAAATGGGCTGCTCTTGATTCTCCTATGATTGCGACTTTTATAAATAGTACAATTATAATAGTATTTAGGCTAGTGGGAAGGCATTTCTTCCTGCCTTTTTTGAGGTGGAATCACCTGTATTTTTTTACTGATTGTAGATTTATTTTTGACAAAACTGCGAAAAATAGATTTCTTATCACCTTTTCTATCCTGCTTTTTTGACAAATAACACGACAGATACAGGACAGTTTGAATCGTATTATTTTGAGAAATGATTTTTACAAAATGGAACAAAAAAGTTATTATTTTCCATTCTCAATGTAGTAAAAGACAACCTACTAAACCCAGTAAAACCATCAATATGAAATATATTTTTGAAGAAAATTCTTTTCAGAGCCATTTCTCTTTATTAATTGAAGAAAATAAATTTGAACATGTTTTTTATGACAATCGCAAAGAGCGTTTGTTGACAATAGTATGGAATAGGGGAGAGTCTCAGCAAATCTCAATTGATGGGAATCCTTACAATTTTCCCAAAAATACGATTCTTCCACTAATGGTTAATCAGTCATTTTGGTTCGAGAAGCCCCAAGATTTGGTTATCTGGCGTTTCAACAGAGAATTCTATTGTATTGTTGACCATGATAAAGAAGTGTCTTGTGTAGGCTTTTTGTTTTATGGCATGCGAGAGATTACTTTCTTCGGTTTATCAACAGAAAACCTTCAACGTTTTGAATCTTTGCGTACCGTTTTTATTGATGAATTTAGTACCATTGATACTATCCAAGGCGAAATGCTAAGAATGTTGCTCAAGCGCCTGATTATTTTGGTAACAAGAATCGCTAAAGAACAGAGTATTCAACCTCCCATGGAAGAACAAGATTTTGACATAGTTCGCCGATATAATATTGCCGTAGAAAATCATTACAAATCCAAGCATCAAGTGCAGGATTATGCCGATATGCTAAGCAAATCGCCCAAAACCTTATCCAATTTATTTGCTTTGTATAATCACAAATCTCCTCTTCAAATTATTCATGAACGTATTACGCTCGAAGCCAAGCGTTTACTGATTTTTACCGAAAAACCCACCAAAGAAATTGCATTCGACCTTGGTTTTGAGGAAGTTGCCCATTTTAGTCGATTATTCAAGAAAGTGGTCGGAGAGTCTCCTTCGGATTTTAAAGAAAAACATTTTAGAAATTAAGTTAGTGGTAAAAATAATATTTAAGTTGTCAGGCAACAGGCACAAGGCAAAGAGTTTTAATAGGTTTTACTTACCATCGAAATGCTTTAGTCAGAGAATTTATTCCTGAGAGCCTGAGTTTCTAAAATTCTTTTCTCTGAGTACTTTAGGCTTTAAGCTGTAGACATTAGGCAAAAGATATTTATAATTTCATAAACTGCACCTTTATTTATTTCGCTTAAAGCCATGGGCAATAGAGTATATTTTTTGGTATAATAAATATTTTCTGATTACTGGACAAATTTGAAGATACTAGTTCAAGACTTAGTCTTGGACTCAT
>NZ_JBMLSD010000437.1:84807-87919 GCF_049240685.1 Flectobacillus sp. | reverse complement strand
TCCGTTTTCTGGTACAAAACTTTTTAAAAAAAAGTATGATGATTTACTCAAGTTTTACTGTACCGCTTTGTTATATCTTTTTCAAAATACCATTTATTTCAATTTTTAAGCTATAAGGTACATTTTTACCTACTATGTGTAATTTTTCCATTCTATAAAAAAATTTCACTCTTTTTAATCTATATATTCTATAGATTATATATTTTTGTAAAAATTAATCAACTAACATGATAATACACACACTTTCCATCACACCAAAATTTTTAGGACTATTTCCTCGATCAGTCATCATATTGAATAGTTCGAATCTTTATATGAAGGGGTGAGGAAGTGTTACTCAAAGTCCTCAATCGATTTTACAAAAAATAAATACGGTAGCTTTTTGCTCCTGATTCATGGCTAATGATAGTACTCAAATTTCACAGAGCTTTTTCTTTGACCGTTATATTCATTCTTTCTTCAATCATGAATGGGTTGGCACAAGATTTTGATTTTAATACAAATCTTCAAAATGCCTATAACGAAATTACTAAGTTACGATTGACTCATGCCAAACAGTTGAGTGGTAAAGAGTCTCCGAATAATGGTTATAAAATTTGGGTTGACTGTTTGGTGGATGCTGTTAATGTATATGCAAGCGAGAATGAGGCCGAATATGAGAAGTTGGTCGACAAAGTGGACGATGCACTCGATGTAATTGATGACCTCGATACTAAAGCACCTCAGCAACGCCAACTTCGCGCCGAACTAAAATTTTATTTGGCCTTAGTTCAAATGAAACTCGGACATGAAACCAAGGCGGGTATGTCCGTCATGAGCGCCTATAAATTGTTGGAGGAAAATAAAAAGCTTTTTCCCAACTATACCGCCAATTATAAGATACTTGGAGTCATTCATGTACTCATTGGTTCGGTGCCAGAAAACTACCGATGGATTACCAAAATG
Source organism: Flectobacillus sp. (assembly GCF_049240685.1). NCBI lineage: Bacteria > Pseudomonadati > Bacteroidota > Cytophagia > Cytophagales > Flectobacillaceae > Flectobacillus > Flectobacillus sp. The sequence continues at coordinate 86,974 of NZ_JBMLSD010000437.1, read as the reverse complement.
TTAGGCTTGAAAGGCAATATCGACCAAGGTATTCGTGAGTTGGAAATCGCCAGTCAGGATAAGATTACAGGTTTTGAAGCGAAATTTTTTAAGCTTTTTATTCAAAGTTATATTCTTCCAATAAACGATAAAGTACGCACGGAAGTCAATGATTTTGTACAAAAGCATACCGATAGCGAGCTCGCTTTATTTTTAGGAGTAGCGATTTCTGAAAAAGATAATAAAAGTGACCAAGCTTGGAAAATTCTGCAAAAAGTCCAAAATGGCAATGGGTATTTACCTCTACCAATTTTCGATTTCTATACAGCAGAGATTTATCTACAAAAAGGAAATTATACCAAAGCTGAAAGTTGTTATCAAGCCTATTTAAAGAAATTCAAAGGACATAGTTTTATAAAAGATAGCTATTATAAATTATTCATTATCAATTATTTGAATAATGAAAGCCAGCAAGCGAATTCTTTTCTACAAAATATTAATCAATACGGCAAAAAGCTATCGGAGTCTGACAAGGCGGCTCAAAAGTTTTATGATAATTATACCAATACGAAGCAATTGCCCAACAAAAACTTACTTCAAGCTCGTCTGGCAATTGATGGTGGATATTATAAAGAAGCCTTAGAGAATATCAAAGACATCAATGAAAATACCCTGAGTAGCAATTTAGACAAAGCTGAGTTCAACTTTCGAAAAGGGAGAATTTACCAAAATTTGGGTGATACTGACTTAGCTATTCAAGTTTTTGAAAAAAGTATTACCCTTGCCCAAAACCTAGATACGCACTTTGGTGCAAGCTCTTCTTTACAATTGGGATATATTTATCAGAGGAAAAAAGAGGTAAAAAAAGCCCTCACATGGTTCGAAAAAGCACTTTCTTACAAAAAACATGAATATAAAAATTCTGTAGATAATAAAGCGCAAGCTGCTATTACAGAGATAAATCATTAAGAAAATATTAATCAACAACACTTAAAACCTTAAAATAGATACACAACATGGAAATTTATTTAGATAACGCCGCCACCACCGCCCTAGACCCCGAAGTACTTAATGCTATGATTCCGTATCTTACCAATCAATATGGTAATCCTTCTTCAAGCCATGCTTTGGGGCAAAAGGCAAGAGAGGCTGTTGAGGAATCACGCCATACAGTGGCAAGCTTGCTAAACGCTTCTCCAGATGATATTTTTTTTACCTCTGGAGCCACCGAAGCAAACAATATCGCCCTTTCGGGTGCGATTCGTACGTATGATGTATCGCATGCCATCACTTCGAGACTCGAACATAAGGCTGTGTTACAAACACTTGGGCAATATAGCCAAGAAGGAGAATTGGATGTTAGTTTTGTTAAAATTGATAGCAAGGGCAATATTGATTTTGAATACCTAGAAAACTTACTCAAGTTTAACGCACAATCCATTGTCAGTTTGATGCACGTCAATAATGAGATTGGAAATCTGACAGATTTAAAAGCCCTGAGTGCTTTAGTAAAATATTATGACGGTATTTTACACAGTGACACTACACAAAGCATAGGGAAGTATCGCATTGATTTACAGGAACTTGACATAGATTATCTGGTGGGTTCATCACACAAATTTCATGGCCCAAAAGGTGTAGGATTCATTTATATCAACAAATATAAAAAAGTAAAGCCCTTGATATATGGTGGCGCACAAGAGCGTGGCACTCGTGGCGGCACCGAAAATGTCGCCGGGATTGTAGGTTTGGCCAAGGCACTCGAAATTTCGTATCGTGATATAGAGAAAAATCACAATCATATCTCCTACCTAAAATCATTTTTCATCGAACTACTTACGAATGGTCCTATCAAAAATATTCGTTTTAATGGCGAAAGCTTTTCGGAAGACAAAAGTAGCTACTCGATTGTAAATGTGGCATTTCCGCATCTCAAACATGGAGGGTCGTTATTAGATAAACTAGCGCAACTCGAAATATATGTCTCTGGCGGAAGCGCCTGTTCAAATCTTACTCAATCAGGCTCGCATGTATTAAAAAATCTCAAAGTTCATCTGGATCGAGATAACGTGAGATTTTCTTTTAGCAGGCACAATACTCCACAAGAAATTCGACATGTAGTAAAAGTTCTCAATCAGATATACGAGGAAGATGAAGGGATAGCAAAAGTAAAGTTGATGGAGGTGGC
>NZ_JBMLSD010000437.1:21484-84707 GCF_049240685.1 Flectobacillus sp. | reverse complement strand
ATCAGATATACGAGGAAGATGAAGGGATAGCAAAAGTAAAGTTGATGGAGGTGGCGTAGAAAAAGGGGATAGGGTATAGGCAAAGAGGCAATAGTTTTATGCTTACTATTGCCTCTTTGCCTATACCCTATCCCCTCCAACAAAATCAATGCTCCCCTACTCTCTTCTCACCAGCCAAAATCGCTACTTCAAGTTTATTTTCTTTGGTAGGTAAAGGACAAGTTGCAAATGGTGTAAAGGCACATGGAGGGTTATAAGATTTATTAAAATCAATATAGGTATATCCCTCTGCATCAGGCCCCTCTACCTCCAAAAATCTACCAGCGCCGTAAGTTTCATGTTTATTACTCAAATCTCCGAACACTAAACTTAGATGTTTGAGTGTTCCCGTTGGCTCTAGCGTATATTCTTTGCCGTTTATCTCAAAAACCAACTTCCCAGGAGAATCCTGCTCATAAGCTCGACCTGTAATATCAATAATTTTGAGCTTACGACCTTCTGTAGGTACAAATTTGGCCTTTACACGCCATGTTGGATCAATCGGAAAAGTAGGAATTCCTGTAAAACTTTTCAAAAAAGGACTTTCCAAATCTCTCAATCGGATGGCATATTTATCGCCTCGTTGTATGATAAACCAACGAAGTGACTGATGCGCCAGCACAATGGGTTTGCCTTGATAGGGAAATACTTCTGCATTGCTTATCTCCTGATTATCAAGGGTAACCTTCGCTCCTTTGGCAGCTACAAAACTTATTTTACCTTCTTTTAAAATCACCTTTCCTACAAAATCTGCACTATGTTCTTTCGGGAAATTAATGGCATTTTTATCACTCCCTCCAATGGTATTTTCTCCTTCTTTCAACCAAAAAAGACCAGCTAAATTTAGCCAGCCATCTTCTCTTTTCAGACCTTCAATACGCTTTTGTTGCCATTGCTTTACCTCGGCTTCGTAGTTATTGTCGTTTGTTTCAACAAACGAACTCAAAAACCCCAAACTCAATAGGGTACTTGCGGTTAAAAGTATTTTTTTCATAATTAGATTTTTTTAAATCAGTTGTGTGAATCGTAATTTGCTATCAGTAGAGACGCAAAGTACTGCGACTCTACTGATAAATATTAAGTTAGTTCAATACAAAAGCTTTCAAGAAATTTTATCTTTCCGAAATTAGAAATTTCAAATTCGCAATACTTTTAAATGCTTCGCGTATGACAAATAACAAATCGTAAATAACTCATTTACAATCACTTCAAATATTCCATAAATTTATTGAAGTAATAATTTATTTGTGATAATTTCTACGTTTGGTAATGGAAAAATATAATTGCTTTGAGAAGGTAATACCTCTGGGGCTGTCAAGACACTACTAGCTTTGGCTGGTAATGGTAACAGATTGCGAAGTAGATCATTCGAACGGAATCCTTCTCCAATAAGCTCAATGCGACGTTCTTTCAATATAGTACTTAATAAAGCCGTACGATTTGATACAGCATTTTCGGCAAAAGAATAGGTAGCGTCTGAGCGATTGCGTACTGCTTTCAACAATTCGGTAGCTTTGGTAATATCTCCTACACGAGCCTCAGCTTCGGCGTAGTTTAACAAGACTTCGGCATAGCGAATAATAGGTAAGTAGTCCAGAAATGGAGAAGGTTTGCTGTACTTGGTGATAAAAAACAAACCAGAAGAAGTACGGGCAAAAGTTCTACGCAAATCGCTAGAGCGCCAGTCGGTATTTCCCCAAATGCCGTTGGGGTTTAAGTTGTACTCAGCATTGGCATTAAACACATAAGGAAACGATGATTGACCAGTCACGTTGTCCAGTTCTGTCATTGGTACCGACAGTATAGATTCAGTTGAAGTGTAATTCGTTGTGAAGATTTCGACAATGTTTTGCAATTTATGCGCCACACCTGTAGTTGCTGCAAAAGGAGTTGAAGTAGAAACGATTTTCTTGGCTTCTTCAATCACCTTCGCATAATTGCCAGCGTTGAGATACACACGAGTTTTGAGGGCAATCGCTGTATTGCGATGCGCACGTGTGGTATTCAACAAGCTGGTTGAATAGTTTAAAGGCAAGTCTGCCTCTGCCTCGTCTAAATCCTTGATAATCTGAGCATAAACTTCTGCTACAGTACTGCGTTTGAGGTCATTATTGGCAGTATTGGTTTCAGCTTTTAGACGCAATGGTAGGCCAGGCGAAGCACCTTGATTTTCGTTGTATGGACGAGCATACAAAGTAACCAATGAATAATAACTCAACGCTCTCAAGAACTTCGCCTCGGCAATATATTGTTTAGTTAAGGTAGCATTTACTACATTTGGATGGTCGGCTAAACCTTGAATGACGATATTGGCATTGTTGATAGCCGTATACCCTGCTGCCCAAAAACCCGCCACAAAGTTAGAGCCAGCGTTGAGAGTCTGATTCCACGCTTCATAAGCAGTAAAGGTGTTACTCGTGCGATTGATAAATTCCTCGCCACGAGCTTCGGTATAGATATAATAGTTTCCTCCATAAAAGTTGACACTTTTAATCGCTTTATATACACCGTTTACAAGTCCTAACACTCTATCAGGAGTATCAAAAGCATTTGTTCCACTAATAGCTGTTGCAGGTGTTGGGTTCAAATATTTTTGGTCGTTACAGGCGCTGGTGCTTACTAATAGGGTTCCTAAACCAAGGGCAAGTCCCCATTTTGATATATGATTATTTTTCAAAATTTTCATCTTTTCTCTATTTCTTAAAATCCAACATTGATACCGAAAGTAAATGTACGTGCCTGACCTACAGAGTTTTTCTCTACGCCTGGCGTCGTATTAGAGTTACCATTTACCGATGATTCTGGGTCTGTTCCTTTATAGCCTGTGATTAGGAAAAGGTTTGAGCCTTGAGCAAATAGTCGCACCGAAGCAATACCTGTTTTGCCCAACCAAGCACTTGGCACTCGGTAGCCCAATGAGAGGTTCTGCAAGCGAAGGAAGTCTGCTTTTTGAACATTTCCAGAAATTGGGAATGAAGAACCACTCGACGTTTGGTCGTTGTACACCAATCGTGGTACATCGGTGATATCTCCAGGTTTTTGCCAACGAGTCAAAATTTCGGTAGAGTTATTGTATGCACGTTGGTCTAGCAAGGTAGCACGTGTACCATTTTGAATATAGTTACCTCCCGAAAACGAAAGGTTGAAGCCTAAGTCAAAGTTTCCGTATTTGAAATTATTAGACCAACCACCATACCAAGTTGGTAAAGTATTTCCTAGCAAATAATAGTCAGCACCTGTAATAGCTGGCGCTCTTTCTCCATTCAAATAGGTCCACTGGCTTTCACCTGGGGCAACTACCTGACTGTATTGTACTTGTTCTCCTTTGGCATTAATAAATATTCTTCGACCATTGGCTGGATTCACACCTGCCGTTTTGGCACCATACAAACTACCTACTGAATACCCCACTCTGGTTACGTTGGTGGTTTCGTAAGATACGTGAGTGGTACCGACAATATCGGTATTACCTTCTGCCAAAGCCGTTACTTTGTTTTGAATAGTTGTCAAGTTTAAAGAGGTATTCCATGAGAAATTACCTTTTTGCAAAACAGTCGCATTGATTCCCAATTCCACACCACGATTGTACATCGAACCAACGTTTCCTAAGATAGCATTGCCCGGGATACCTTTCGACACTGCCTGCGGTGCACTCAAAATCAAGCCATTCACGTCATTATTGAAATACGTTAACTCTACCTGTACACGGTTGTTCCATAAACCAAAGTCGGCACCGATATTGGTTTGGTTACTAGTTTCCCAACCTAAGTTGGGGTTACCTGCTTGCGACAGCGACCAAGTTGGCACACTTCCATACAATGAACCACTGTACAATTCTAGTGAGCTGAAAGCGTCACTTAGGTTTCCATTACCCACACGTCCCCAGCTTGCACGAATTTTGATATTTGACAATACAGAAGCGAGACCTGTATTTTTGTAAAAATCTTCTTCAGACAAAGCCCAACCACCAGACACGCCACCAAAGTTTCCATATTTTTTACCAGCACCCAAGGCAGAGTTTCCATCACGACGGAAATTGAAAGTAAGGAAATACTTTTTGTTGTAATCATAACTCAAACGAGAGAAGAATGACAAGAATGTTTTTTCACTAATATCATTTCCTGTGGCCGAAATAGCGCCCCAGTTTCCTTGATAATTTTCAAAATATGGATCTGCGCTTTGTGTACGTGAAGCTCCCCAAGAATTATAGGTCAGTTTTTGAATATCGTAACCCACCAAAGCCGAAAGGCTATGTTTATCAAACAAAGTAGTTGAATAATTAAGGGTATTTGTCCAATTCCAGTTATCTCTAATAGCCGTAACATTTGTGGCATTTCCTTTGCTCGAATACCCATTTCCTTGAATTGGACTATCATAGCTATAAGTATCTGTACGTAAACGGTCTACAGCATACGTCGTTGTAAAATCTAAGTTCTTGTATAACTTCGCCACTGCCGAAATATTAGCAATTACACGGTCATTGGTAGATGTATATTTATTCTCATTCAATAAGGCCACTGGATTTCCCCAGTTACTTACCACTTGGTTGTTGCCCATTCCAATGGTATTCGGACTCGAAGGATTGATATTATAGGAGCCATCCGCATTAAACGCTGGAACGTTTGGAGGTAAAGCAACTGCCAAACGAGCTGCTCCTACTAAGAAAAAGCTAGAGTTTGCTAGTGAACCAGCATAAGGCGATTGGTTGAAACTTGTATTATAAGAAATACCACCTTTCAATTTCAACCAAGAATTTACTTCTTGATCAATGTTAAAACGAAGTGCTTTACGCTTAAATTCGTTGGTTACCAAAAAGCCTTTTTGGTCTGTAAAATTGGCAGAAAAATAGTAAGTAGTACCATTATTCCCACCAGACACACTTAAATTATGGCTTTGAGAAGTACCTCTTTGATAAATATAATCATACCAACGAGTATCTATCGCTCGGTTATTGGCATCATAATTTGGAAAGAATAAAGCCGATGCTACAGAACTATTATTCTGATTTCCTCCCAATATTTTTGCATTTAAAACAGCCTCATTTTTGATGGCGATATATTGCTCTGCGTTCAATACTTCGGGTAAACGCACTACGTCTGAGAAGCCTGTCCATACTTCATAGTTGATTTTGGCTTTGCCAGATTTTCCTCTTTTAGTCGTAATCAACAATACCCCTGCGGCAGCTCTAGAGCCATAAATAGAGGTAGATGCTGCATCTTTCAATACGTCAATCGACTCAATATCAGCAGGGTTAATGTCGCCAAGTGGGTTATTTGGCACGGCGGTTGAAGTTGATACGTTACCTGTATTAATTGGTATTCCATCGACCACTACCAAGGGATACGAACTCAAAGAGATAGAGTTAACCCCACGAATACGAATGACTGGAGGGTTGTTCAAAACGCCATTGGGCTGAGCGATATTCACCCCAGCAGCACGACCCTGCAAAGCTTGATCAAAGCTTTGTACGGGTTGTTCTTTGATAACTTCGCCACCGACACGTACAGCAGAACCCGTAAACTCCGCTTTGGTTTGTGTTCCATAACCAATTACTCGTACTTCAGTAAGTTCTTTGTTTTCTTCTGTTAATTCTATAGATAAAGTAGAGTTATTGATTAATTTTTTTTCAATGACCCCAAATCCGATAAATGAGAAAACCAGCGTTTGGTCTTTTTTGGCATTAATCTTAAAACGTCCGTTCGCGTCCGTTACAACCCCCTGTGTTGTACCTTTGATACTCACCGAAACCCCCGGTAAAGTCTGTCCAGTTGAGCGCTCCTTTACAACACCTGTGATAGGCTCGGTTTGTGCCCAGACCTGCCAAGTGAAACTAAAAAAGAGTAGCAATAGTAAAAATTTATTTCGCATAATGGTCTTTTGTTGATTTGTAAACAATGTAATTCAAAAAATTAGAGCGTAGTTATCCTGTCTACAGACTTTGCGCATCAGCCTGTAAAACTATTTATTATTGAGCTTTCGGATTTCAGCTAGAGGCTTTCGGCTGTGGGCATTGGAAAAAGGCATGTCTGTACTTGTCAAAAAACATTTTAGAACTCATTGCCTAATGCCTGTTGCCTACCGCCTTGGCATATAACATAAATCAAATTTTGCTCACTTACTTATAATTGATGGTTTTATTTTTTGGAGAAATACATTAATCTATAAATACTATAGATTTTATATACAAATATTATTTATCAAATAATCATTCCCAAATCTTTTCTTAAAAAAATTTAAGAATCTATTTATTTTAGAAGTATTATTCAAAAATAAATTCAAATATTACAACTACCATGTTAGTGCAGAATAGTGAGTTAGTGCTGTACGAAAGATTTCAAATAATTTCGGATATCGGATTTCTGACTTCGGAAATAAAGTAAAATACCTCTGTTTTTTACAAAACATAAAAGATTACACTTCCGAAATCCAACATCCGATATCCGAAATAGACAGTTTCTGCCATCGTTGGAGTTGTCTCCAACGAGTCTGGCGTTAGCAACAAGCCAAGTATTGAGGGCATAAATTAGCTGGTTTGTTGCTGGCGCCAGTTTGGTGGAGATAACTCCACCAAAGGCTGTAATGATTTTTTCAAATCTTATATTTCCAAATAATTTTATCTTTTTTTAAATTATTGATAAAATTTTGATTTTCTTCAGAGTCCTTAAATTTCACATAAGTGCCATCGCATTCCCTAACTTCACACAAAACACAATTGTCAGGAAAGTTTTCTACAACAAGAATATCACGTGATTTATATTTTTCCAAATACATCACACATCTACTACAATCTCCATAGTCACCTTTTTGCATTTTCTCAGTAAACTCCTTTAACCAAGGAAGATTTGAAACAGGGTTTGTAACCCCGCATACTGTATCATTGACAATATCTTGCTTTGAACAAGCAAAGAATATCAATGTGAATAGAGTGAACACTAATAATTTTTTCATTTTCATGGCTGTGTTTAGTTATGTTTTAATAGGTAAACCTTCGAACTTCCCTCAATAATTAAGCCATACTCGTTGGAAAAACTCCAAAGAGTATGGCGTTAACAATAAACCAACCATTGAGGGTATATGTTAGCTGACTTGTGGCTGTTGCACTATTGGTGGAGATAACTCAACCAAAGTCTGTAATTCTAATATTTCAGACCGCTACAGAGACATATAATGGCATTTCGATAACCGATATAGTAGACTTTAGCAGCAATTTTCTAGGATCGAAACTGTCTTTCAGGGGTTTGTACAAACCTTCAGGGGGTAAACAAATACAATTAATCGTATGTATTTCCAAAAAATTCTTCATGGCTTGAACAGTGTTTCCATGAAATACTTCTATATGAATTTTGGCTAAAGTGTTTGGATAAGTCTGACGTAATTCATGAATGGAGGCATTAAAGTCGGTTGTGAGTACTTCGTTAAGGAAGTATTTTGGTTTATACAAAATCATTTCAGTGATAGAATATTCCATTTCACGAGCCAACAGTAAGACTATTTCGACAGGATTTTCGTCAAAAACTGACATTGCCCACTCGATGGTCTCAAGTGTAGTATTGGTAAAATCTACAGGAATAAGAAGTTTGATATTCTTTTGCATAAAGTTTCAAGATTATTTATGCAAACTTCATCAAACAGTATTAGTGCTGGTTAAGAGTGGTATTAGAAAGGGATTAAAGAAAAGGGAGACGATTCTGGATTTCAGATATCTGATTGATGGGCTTTAGGCTGTAAGCCGTAGGCATTAGGCAAAAATGTTTCAATTATTTCATGAGCAATGCTATTTAATTTTTGGCCTACGGCATAAAGCCTAGAGCTTAAGGCGGGCAAAATTCCTTAAGTTTTACCTGTTAACTTTATCAAACACTTATCGTCTTATTAGCCAAGATATGCGGAAAACGAATCGTAAAAGTTGTGCCAATACCAACCTGTGAGTCGACCTTTAAATGTCCATTATGCATTTTGATAACATTTCTGGAAAGTGGCAAACCAATCCCATAACCTTCAAAAAGTTGGGAATTAGAAGCTCGGAAGAAAGGGTTAAATATTTGAGATATTTCTTCTTCGGGAATCCCAATACCTTGGTCTATAATTGCCATAATTACTTCCGAATCAGTGGCTTTAATAGATATAGTTACGGGTTTATAGTGTGAATATTTACAGGCATTACCAATAATATTTGAAAAAGCTACCAACAACAATTGTCTATTACCCATGATTTTCAATCTTTTAGGGTCTTCGGGAACCTCACTCAAATCGATAAAAATATGATTTTTGGGAGAAAGTTTATCAAAAGTTTCTTTTACATCCCAAAGCAATTGGTCGGTACGAATAATTTCACGGGTGGGCTTATCGCCTTGATAACCACTTTGTGCCAAAAAAAGCAGAGATTTAGTGATTTGGTCAAGTCGCTCGGCTTGTGTCAAAATATTTTGTATAGCTTCTTGGTAAACTTCAGAAGAACGCTCCTTTCTAAGGGCTAAATCGGCCTCACCTATGATAACTGTGAGAGGGGTTCCTAGCTCATGAGAAGCATTGCTAATAAAGTTTTTCTGTATTTCAAAAGCCGTTTCTAATCTATCGAGCAACTGATTGAAGGTACTTGCCAATTCTCCAATTTCATGGTTGTTGGTGGGCTCTTCGAGTCGCAAGTGTATATTATCGGTACTGATTTGTCGTACCTTATCTGTAATTTGTTTGACAGGGTCAAAAATATGTGTTGATATATATATGGAGACATAGAGCGTAAGTAAAGTGCCCAATGCGATTGCGATTAAGAGTACATTTCTGAGATAACTTAGATGGTGAGCGGTAAAATAATTTTCGGCAGAGACCACCACAATAAAGTTTTTGTTACCATGCTTATATTTGAGTCCTGAATATACCACATCCCCATCACGATGCGAGGCTTTTCCGAAGGTATTAATATGCACCAAAAGCTTCTCGGGCAAATGATATTTTGCGCTATAAAAATCCAATCCTCTATTGGGCTCGATTTGCAAGAGCATTTCTTTTTCTTTGTGGAGTTTTTCAAAAAACTGCTCACGAATCATTTTATAAGCTTCAGACTTATTCGTATCTTTTTCTAAGTAAAATTTACTAGCAATAATAGCTCGGGTTTGTACTCGTTTATCAAAATCTATATGCGAATATTTATCAAAAGAGTAATAGACTGCTCCACCCAACAATAAAATGATTAGCAAGCAACTTGTAAAAAAGATACTTGCCATTTTGGTACGTGTGTTCATTGCTTCAATTTTAACACATAACCCATTCCCACAACAGTATGAATGAGTTTGTTTGGTGACTGTGCATCTATTTTTTTTCTTAAATAATTAATATAAACATCTACTAGATTTGTACCTAAATCAAAGTTGATATCCCATGCACTTTCTAGCAAATCTACGCGCGACAATACTTTTCCTCGGTTACGGATTAGCGCCAACAACAATCGGTATTCGGTGGCGGTGAGGGTAATATTCTCGTTATTGCGAGTCACAACTTTTGAGTCATCATTTATAACCAAATCATCGATTTGATAGATATGTTGAGGCGCTTGCAAATCATCCGAGCCACTTTGTTCGTTGCGACGAATCAAGGCATTGATGCGTGCGTGAAGTTCGATAAACTTAAAAGGTTTTACCAAATAATCATCTGCTCCTGAATTGAGTCCGACAACAACATTTTCGGTTGTTCCCAAGGCTGTTAGGAATAGTATTGGCGTTTTTACATTATTTTGACGAATAGTTTTACAAACTTCTAAGCCATTTTTATCGGGCAACATGATGTCGAGAATAATCAAATCGTATTGAAACGATGATGCCATCTGAAATCCTACTTCTCCAGTAAGCGAAACCGAAACCTCGTATCCTTCCTCTGTAAGCCCTTTTTTAATAAATGTAACAACGCTGATTTCATCTTCAATCAGCAAAATACGTTTCATAATTCTCTTTTTTGTATGTGGCAATGGATGACACAGAATGCCAGAATTGCTCAAGAATTCTTACAAACTATTACCTCCAATATACAAAGATAAGTTTATGCCAATGCAAAGCAAATAGTATTTGGATATGCTTGGATTGGAATGCGCTAAACTCACTACAAGGTTGAAGCAAAGCCAAGAACCAGCGTTTGTATACCTTTATAAATTCTTTTTTACTATCATTGGCATTTTCTAAAACATAAGTAATCGTGCAGAATTAGATTTAAGTTTTTTAGTTTAGGGACAAGGCAACAGGCACAAGGCAAAGAGTGTTAATTGTTTTTTAGTAACGATAGATATGTTTTTGACGAATGCCCATAGCTGAAAGCTCAAAATTAAATTTAAGTACTCGGATTTAAGCTGTAAGCCATAGGCCCTAGGCAAAAGGTCTTTATCATTTCATAAAAAACGCTCTTCTTTCTTTAGCTTACGGCTTAATGCCTAAAGCCTACTGCCTGAAGGCACAATTACTCATTTATACAAAAATCACTCTTTCTCAAAACTTGTTTTTGCCAAGTAGGCCTTCTGACTTATTTCCATAATTAATTCATCGAGCTCATTCGCAGAGGTAATGATATGCTCAAAAAACATTTGTTTCTCTATCTCTGGCATCGACTTATTGTGTTCAAACATTTGGATAATACCCATGATTCGAGCTAAAGGTGCTCGTACTAAATGAGACTGTATCCAAGCGATTTCGCTAAGATTCTTGTTTTGTAACTCAATCGACTCGACGTATTTCAATTTTTCTGTAATATCATTTGCCAACACAATCCTTGCTTTTCGTCCTTTGTAGGTGATGGGGTTTGCTAGAATTTCTACCAAAATAATTTCCCCATTCTTTTTTAGGTGTTTAAATACACCCAAGCCAAAATACGGATTTACGAGACGTATTTGATTTAGGTCTTCGAGCAGGGCTGGTATTTCCTCGGCAGGTCGAATATCAAATATTTTCATGGATAAAAACTCAGAACGGTTGTAGCCATAATGTTTGATAGCTGCCAAATTGACATCCATAAATTCAAGCGTTTCCAAATCAAACACCCACATAGGTTGCGGACTAAGGTCAAAAAGCTCATTGTATCGTTGTTCTGATTCGAGCAGCTCTTGTCTTTTTTTCCTTCGCTCGATACAGTAAACTATACTTTTATAAAGTGTTGTTGGTCTCAAATCATCTTTGATTAGGTAATCATCTACCCCGAAGGATATAGATTTTACGCTAAAGCTTATATCAGAGTTTCCAGAAAGAATAATCACGGGAGTATCTTTAGAAATCGCCAAAACGGATTCGATTAAACTTTGCCCATTTTTATCAGGAAGAGATAAATCGAGCAAAATCATATCAAATTTTACTTCAGGTTCTAGCAAAAAAACTTGAGCCTGTTTAAAAGTCTGACAATGAACAACTTGAGGCTCTCGAATCGTATCAATAAGATAATCATTGATGAGAATAAAATCTCCCATATTATCCTCAATCACTAGTATTTTGTAGGGAAATGCGTCTCTATGCATAATGATTGGGAGAAAGTTGAACCAGTGACAACCAATAACTTTCAATTTGATTAACTGCTTTTTGAAATGATTTCACATCTACAGGTTTGGTGATATAACAATTGACATAATTTTCGTACGCCAAATGGATATCTTTGGGCGTAGAGGAAGTCGTAAACATCACCACCGGAATATGTTTGAGGCGCTCTGAGTTTTTGATAAATCTCAGCACTTCATGTCCATTTTTTTTGGGAATATTGATATCCAGAAGAATAAAGTCAGGTTCTGTGACGTGGGTAAATCTGCCCTGTTTTACCAAAAAATCTATGGCATCTTTCCCATTTCTCACAACACTTAATTGAGCTACATGAGTAGAGTGCTCAAATGCCTCCGTGGTGAGCAAAATATCCCCTTCATTATCTTCAACTAATAAGATGTGTCCTTTTTTCATAGTTCCTGTGTGAGTTATTATTTTTTCACTGAGAAGTAGAACGTACTTCCTTGATTTTCAACAGATGTTACCCAAACCTTTCCTCCCAACATTTCGACAATCTTCTTCACAATCGCCAAACCGATTCCTGTACCAGGGTATTCTTCGCGCGTGTGAAGGCGTTGAAAAATCACGAATATCGTTTGGAAATACTCTTCCTCTATTCCGATGCCATTATCCTGTACTGAAAAAATCCAGTGTGTCAATGTTTCACTTGAAGCAATATTTATAACAGGATTTGTATCAAGTTTTCGATATTTTAGTGCATTACTAATCAAATTTTGAAAGACCTGTTCTACCCGTATTTTACTCGAAAAAATAACTGGTAAAGGTGAGATATTAATTACGGCCTCATTTACGATGATATCATTTTGTAAAATACTGAGCACATGATTAATGACCTCTTCAACCTCAACCAATTGTTTCTTTTCCTCAATCCGACCCACACGGGAAAAGTCGAGTAAATCTAAGATAATTTGACGCATACGCTTGGCTCCATCAATGGCATACCAAATATACTGTTTGCCCCTTTCATCAAGAATAGCTTCGTATTTATGTTCTATTTGTGACAAGAAACTCGTAATCATTCGTAAGGGTTCTTGCAAATCGTGCGAAGCCACATAGGCAAATTGTTCGAGTTCGGTATTAGATACTTCTAGTTGTTTGACATAGGCTTCAAGTTCCAAATTCAATTTTTTGAGTTCTAGTTCTTGTTGTTTTTGAATAGTAACATCGCGACCAATCCCCAATAGCCCTATTACATCTCCCTTTTCATTTTTTACAGGTACTTTGCTAGACTCTAGCCATAAATCTGGCTTTCCTGGCTTTTGGTGTAGCTGCCCATAATTAAGCACAGATTCTCCTGATTGTAAAATATGGATATCATGGTCGAATCCTATTTTACCTAGTTCGCCTTCAAATAATTCTAAATCTGTTTTTCCTAAGACCTCATGCTCGCTTTGGGCTCCCAAAAATTGATAATCTACACGATTACTAATTACTTTTCGGGCTTGTTTATCTTTAAAATAAACGGTTTCTGGCAAATTATCAATCAAGGTACGGAGTAAATTACGCTCTTCACTTAGTTGCTGATGTGCTATTTTTTGTTCGGTGATATCGCGTGCATAAATACTCATGATACCCTTGGCAGGAAAGCAACGAATTTCAACCCACTTTCCGATAGGCTCATAGAATGACTCAAAGGTAACTGGGACGGAGTTTTTCTGAGCATATTCTAAGTTTATAAAAATATTCGTTTCTATGCTTTCTTTAAAAACATCCCAGATCACCTTTCCAACGATTTGCTCTTTGGTAATGCCAGTCAGTTTGGTGGCTTGAGCATTCCAGTAAGTCACCACCCACTCTTGATTTAACATCAGAAAGGTATCTCCAGTGGTTTCAAGAATTTGATTTTTTTCATCAATTGCCTCTTGCAAGGCCAATTCAATAATTTTGGTGCTATTGATATCTTGAATACTTCCATAAATTCTCTCACACTTTCCATCTATAAAATCGGTCTCACCAATAACACGAACCCAACTTTCTGTACCATTGGGTAATAAAATAATAAATTCGTCGTCCCAATGTTCACCCGTCTTAATAGCCCTATTGATATAAAAAGAGGCTTTGTTTCGATGTTCTCCTTTTTGGTAGGCTTCGACGAGGGCATCGACGGAGGTTAATTTGAAGTCATCTTGTGAATACCCAAAAATATCTTGGATAGTATCGGCAACAAAGATTGTTTGTGAACGAAAATTTATTTCCCAACTCACAATTTTGGATAACAAATTGGTACGGTGCAATAATTGCTGATATTTTCGTTCTTGGGTAATATTGCGCCCTATGGCCAACAAATGTCGGCCATCAATTCGTACTGACGAGCGCCAAGCAATATTTAATACCTCGCCAGATTTTGTCACATAGCGATTTTCGAAGGCATATACATTCGAAAAACCCTTATTTGCTTGAAAGGCGGAAAGCGTAGAAGTCTGATCATCTCTATAGATAAATTCATAGAATTTTTTACTTAATAGTTCAAGTTCGTCATAACCTAATAATTCACAAAAGGCTGGATTGACGGTTTTGAAATAGCCATCAAGCCCCAATACACAAATGATGTCGGGAGCGTATTCAAAAATTTGTTTTAATTCTTGCTCTACTTGTTTTCTTTCAATTTCATAAATCAACAAATCCCCCAATTTTTTGAACCAATCTAACTCTAGTTCAGACATTTGCTCTTTGGTAGTTCCTAAGCTTAATACACCCCAAAGGCCTTTGGCTGTTTGCATTACGATACCAACTACTTTGAAACCCGAAAGCCGAACCGTTGCCCAAATGTCTTGTTTCGAAACAAATGCCTGCATGGCAAAATCAGCACCCAACTTTGAATCGGAGAAGATATAATTTTCTTGATTCCCAAATCTTGTAATTTCATGATTATAGCTATTAAGCCATAGCTCTACTTTATCCAAACCAAAATCCTTCACAATCATATTGCTCAATTCGCAGAGGATAAAATCTAAATTTTGAGATTGCCTAAATAAGGTTCGAACTTTTTCTTTAAACGCTTTTCTCGATTCCTCCGTTTTAAAGACTGTAATATCTCGTCCCAAGGCTAGCCATTGTAGCAAATTTCCCGACTGGTCATAAATAGGACTAACCGAGATATTCACCCAAAAAGTCTCTCCTGACTTTTTATAGAGTAAAAAAGAAAGCCTAGCTTTATTATGGTTTTTTAAAGACTCCTTCAAATACACCAACTGTTCCAAATCAGTTGCCGGCCCCACTAGGAAATCGGGGGTATTGCCCAAAACCTCATCTAGCTTATAGCCTGTGAGCCGACAAAATGCCTGATTGGCAAAAAGAATCTTTGGTTCTAAACCCTCAGCGCTAGCTTTATCGAGTATCAGGATAATATCTGTGGTGTGAGCTACCATGGTTTCAAAAAGCTCTGGCAAATAGATACTCCCTTTTTCGGCTAGCGTGATTACATGTAGGATATATGCTGTTTGATTTTCTTCAAAATAACTATTTTGTATTTCAATATCGATATTATCTAGCAATACTTGGGTAGTATGCGTACCCTTGGTAAGTACCACGTTTTTTAACGAAGCTAATGCCTGACCAAAGTATTCTTTATGTTTTATGAACAGTAAATGAAGGTTATCAAAGGACTGTCGATAAATTTGGTCTTTAGATATTCCTCCCGTAAAGTTCAAATATGCCATATTCAACTCTTCGACTACAAAGTTATTTTGCTCAAGTCTGAAAAGTAGATAGGGTTTTGATATGTGCTTGATAATATCCAACATTTGCTGTCAATTTTAGTAAAATCATCAAATCCCGCATCAAATAACTTCGATGCAGTTAAATAATATCGTTGAATATACTTAGACAGTTGTTTATTAAAAGCAAAATAGAATAATATTACCTACTTTAAAAATGATTTCTGATAGATTTTTTATTATAATTTTATTAGACTGACAAGTCCCTACACTTTTACCAAGCACAATGACCAAGCAACTTACTTTTATTTTGTACTAAGTATGAATGCTGAATTATGAGTTAGAACTGTACGAAGGCTTTTATTTTGTTCAAATGCGTTCTTATCGTTAGCATTTTGCATTAGAAGCAATTTTATGATAATACAATACCTAAACCTTTAGTATAAATATTGAATGACGGAAGTGCAGGGTTCTTTTTTGTAAAAAATAAAGGTATTTTTCTTTATTTCCGAAATCCCAAATAGTGTAGAATCCTTCGTACGCTTCTAACTCTCAAATCGCCATTCAAACTCAAGTGCGATAATATCATACAATCTCTTGTAAAAATATAGGACTTTTTAAAGGCTTATTAGAACTAATTTTGATTTTCTACTGATATCAAAATGCTTCATAATAGCTCAAAAAGAATGTTTGAGGCTTTTTGGAAGAATTGACACAAATTACGTTTTCATGAAATATTATCATTATACTTGGTTATTACTTGCCCTTATTCCTTTTACAACAATGGCTCAGCTGGTCGATAAAACCCCTGCTCCTGTACCAGTTGTACCTACAGTTTATCAAACTCAGCCTTATGAAGACCCTCTCGTAAGCGGTATCAATCGAGAGCCTTCGCGAGCCACTGCCTATTCTTATACAACAATCGAAGACGCCCTCCAAAAGCCTCGTGAGCAAAGCGGGCGCTATATGTCACTCAATGGTGACTGGGATTTTGCATTTGCCCTCAAACCTGGCGATGAACCACAAGATTTTTATCAACAAAAAGTACAAGGTTGGAAAAAAATACCTGTACCTTCTTCTTGGGAAATGCAAGGCTATGACAAGCCTATTTATAAAAGTGCCGTATATCCTTTCCGCCCTGTCAACCCACCTTTTGTACCCAAAGACTATAATGGCGTAGGCTGCTATCAGCGAAGCTTTACGATTCCTGATTCTTGGAAAGGACAAACGATTAACCTACATTTTGGTGGCGTAAGCTCGGCATATAAAGTGTGGCTCAATGGCAAGTTTGTAGGCTATGCCGAAGATTCTTTTCTTTCTTCAGAGTTCAATATTACCCCATACCTGAAAGAAGGAGAAAATACCATTTCGGTTTGGGTAATCCGCTGGAGTGATGGTTCTTTCTTGGAAGACCAAGACCAATGGCGAATGAGTGGTATTCACCGCGAAGTCTTCCTACACGCCGAACCAAGCCTTCGTATTGCCGATTTCTTTTATCAAACCAAGTTAGGAAAAGATGCGCAAGAAGCTCTTTTTAGCTTACGTCCTCGAATTGATAATTTTACAGGTAAACCTATTTCGAAAAAGACGCTCATCAAAGCTCAACTTTATGATAAAAAGAATGCGCCTTTATGGACTGCCCCGCTTTCTTGTACCGTCGAAAGTATTGTCAATGAAGTATATCCACGTTTGGACAATGCCAAATTTGGGATATTGGAAAGTAAAGTCAACCAACCTCATTTATGGAGCGACGAAGACCCTTATCTTTATACTTTGGTAATGTCGCTAGAAGATAGCTCAGGAGCGGTCTTGGAAGCCAAAAGCTGTAAAGTTGGTTTTCGTTCCATTGATTTTTCTCCTAAAAATAGTAAGCTTCTTATCAACGGTCGTGAGACTTATCTGTATGGCGTAAACCGTCCAGACCACCATCCGACCAAAGGGAAAGCTTTGTCGAGAGAAGATATATTAGCTGATATTCAGACTATTAAGAAATTTAATTTCAATTGCATTCGTGCTAGCCACTATCCCAGCGACCCATATCTTTATGAACTTTGTGATGAATATGGCATTTTTGTCATTGACGAAGCAAACCTCGAAACACATGGTTTGGGTGGTAAGCTCAGCAATGACCCTGCTTGGACAAGCGCTTATTTGGAGCGTAGCAACCGCATGGCAATGCGCGACAAGAATCACCCTTCTATTATTTTTTGGAGTTTAGGAAACGAAGCGGGTCGTGGACCAAACCATGCAGCCATGGCAGCTTGGTTGCATGATTTCGATATTACTCGCCCAGTACATTATGAGCCAGCCATGGGAAGCCCCAAGTTGGAGGGATATATGGATCCAAAAGACCCTCGCTATCTCAAACCCAACGACCACTCGCATCGTACCCAAAATCCACTCGACCAATACTATGTAGACATGGTCAGTCGTATGTACCCCGGTATTTATACGCCTGAGCTTTTGGCAAATCAACCCAATGGTGATAAGCGTCCGATTTTCTTTTGTGAATATGCCCACGCCATGGGAAATAGTGCAGGTAATTTGCAGGAGTTTTGGGAAGTTTTCCGTAAGACTCCTCGTGTGATTGGGGGTTGTATTTGGGAGTTTAAAGACCAAGGATTAGTAAAAACAGATTCTTCGGGTAAGCCTTATTATGCCTACGGCGGCGATTTTGGAGAAAAATACTTTGATAATTTTACTATAAAAGGCGTAGTAAACGCCGATGGAAGTCCAAAGTCGGCCATGTTTGAGGCCAAAAGAGTGTTTCAGGGTATTGAAGTTACTTGGAGTAATTTGGAAGAAAAACAAATTCAAATTCTCAATCGTCATGCTCATCGTAATGCTTCCTACTATGATATGCAATTGCAAGTTTTTGAAGAAGGTAGTTTGATAAAAACTTTAGCATTACCAAAGTTAAATCTGGAGGCAGGAGCTTCTTCACAAATGAATATTGCCTCGTTTTTACCTGTATTAAAATCTAATTCAGAATATCATATTCAAATTTCCTTCTTATTGCCAGAAACTCAGCCTTGGGCTGAGAAAGGTTTTGTTATTGCTAGTAATCAATTGGAAATTAAGGCAAAAATTAAAGAAACTGTTTCGTTAAAATCATCTTTAAAAGTGGAAGATGAGCAAAAACAGATTATTGTTTCTGATAAAAACTTTAAACTTAGTTTTTCAAAAGAATCTGGCTCTTTGAGCTCGTATTTGTTGAATGGAAAAGAGCAGATTTTCGCCCCGCTCCTCCCCCATTTCTCTCGTCCGTTAACCGACAATGACCGTCGTGGTTGGAAACCACAACGCAAAATGAAAGAATGGTATAATGTTCAATTAAAGGTAAAAGAAATAAAAACCGAAAAATCGGATAAAGGTGTTTTGGTCAAAACCGATTATAGCCTAGTGGGCGATAGCGCAAATGTCACAATCCAATATCTCATTAATTCTCAAGGAGTTGTAAAAGTAACTTATCATTTTTTACCAAAATTCAAACTTCCCAACCTCCCTAAAGTGGGTATGCAAATGGGAATACGTCGTGAGTTTGAGCAAATTACATGGTTTGGACGTGGGCCAATGGAAAACTATACCGACAAACGCCAAGGAATGGATGTGGGTATCTATTCACAAGCTATTCAGGAGTTTATGGAAAACTATGTGGTACCTCAAGAAAATGGTAATCGTACCGATGTTCGCTGGATGTTTTTGGGCAATCAACAACAAACAGGTCTGTTGGTAGTGGCCGATAGCCTACTGAGCATGAGCGCTTGGCCTTATACTGAAGCCAATATTCAAAACGCCAAACATACCTACAAGCTACAAGATGCAGGCTATATTACGCTTAATATAGACCTTGTGCAAATGGGTGTAGGTGGCAACGATTCGTGGAGCGAGGTGGCCGCACCATTAGAACAGCATCAGATTCCTGCCAAAAATTATAGCTATTCATTTTACCTAAAACCCATGAATTTGGGTAAAGAAAGAGTTACGAATCTAAAAAGAAAAATCGTTTTTTAGGGAAATTGATCGCAGGCATTAGGCAAAAGGGCTTTATCCTTTATTTCTGTAGCTTTCGGCAATACATAGAATGTTCCAAAGCAATTTGTCTAATGCCCGACAACTTAAATCTTGTAGCGACCAAGCATTTGATTAAAACTTTCGGCACGAACAAAATGCTGTTTCTTTTTATTGACCTGTATGACCTCCAAAAAGCCCAAATCGACTAAAGTTTTTAAATCGGTACGAGCTGTAAAATCAGAAACATTGAATCTACTTTCAATTTCTTTGATGGTCATAATTCGGTCGGCATCGTCATAAACCAATTTTAGAATTTGTGCCATACGGTCGTTTACCGAAGGTATTTTCATAAACTTAGCTGCTTGGAAAACCTCTTTTTGTTTTCTGTTGATATATTCTTTCAGAGCAGCATAGGCTTTTTCCATTGTTTTGAAATGATAGGTGATAAAATAGCTCAAATCATTTTCGTCTATTTCTGTATATAAATAGGCTTTTTCGTACTGCGCTTTTGAATCTTTGATAATTCTAGAAATAGAGAGGTATTCTGTCAACCAATAGCCCTTTTTAAGCATATACCAATAAAACAAAGCACGAGCCGTTCGACCATTGCCATCGCTAAAGGGGTGTATCCAACCCACCATAAAATGAATAATACAGCCTTTAATAATTGGATGAATAAAATCTTCGCCATCGTTATTAAAAAAATCGCACAAAGCTTGTATTAGTACTTCCAATTCGGCGTGAGGCGGGGGCGTATGCACAACTTCACTAGCAAAATGATTGACTACATGAATTTCGTCATTTTCACGAAATTGCCCCTCTTCTATCCTATCTTCTAGTGTTTTATTTGCCACAAGCTGATGAATAGCAAGCATTTTAGCTGGCGTAAGTTCCTCATTTTTTGCCTGAACAATATGTTTCATCGTAATGAAATTGTTCATAATCATTTGCTCTGATTTATTCTGAGGACGCCTTTCTTGTTGAATCATCTCTTTGGCACGTTTGCGCGTTGTACTCGCACCTTCCATTTGGCTACTCGATATGGCTTCCTCCATGATTGAACTAATCACAAATTTGGTTTTGTCGGTCTCTGCAATACCGATATTACTCCCCAAATTGCCTCCCAAATGCATATCAAATTGATGTAGCGTCCTTTGCATGTAATCTGTAATCACATACTTAAAACGATACTTTCCAAATTGGACTGTCGTGCTTCTGAGGTTTCTATGCAATTTTACCGCTGCCCATAATGCTTGAGGACTATGATGCTTATCACGGTATTTTATTTTATCCCAATACAGATATTCGTCTTGAATTTTTCGTAAAGTTCCATCCTGCCAATATGCTTCCATCAAAGCAATGGTTTCAGGATTGGTTAGATATGTAGGAGGCGATTCTATCATTTTTCAAGAATAGAAAAAATACGAATGTAATGTTGCTACGCAGCTTTTCTTTTTTTCTATAAACAAAAATACTAAAAATTGCGAGATTATCGGATAATCTCGCAATTTTTAGTATTCAAATAATACTGATGCTAGTTTTGCCTTATCGATTCTATCTCCTACCACGAAAAATCTCGAAAGTTGGGTCGGCTTGTCAACGGAGAAAATGACCATGGTATGGAGCTTAATATCAATAAAAGTGCAATGCCAAACCAAAAGAGCATAGCGCTAAACTTCTGATAATCTTCTTCTTGCTTTCTGACTTTCGAAAAACCAATCGTCAAGACTACAACCGCTGAAATCATGACAGTAATATGCTCCATTCCAAAAAAGCGAATTTGTCGCTCATGAACTGCCTTTCCAAAATTATTCCAGAAATAACTTACAATCGGGCTAATAGCATACAATACTACGCCGACAGTTAGTTGAATATGTGCCGAAATCAAAGTCAATAAGCTTAGTTGTTGGTCTTTTTTAGAAAACAATCTATGTCCTTTTTTACCCCAAAAAGCTCTACTGATACTCAACACCAACGTAAGCAAAACAACCCATCTCCAAAACGAATGAAAAGCTAATAAAAACGAATAAAACATATTTATAAAGTCTTAAATCTCTTAATAAAGTACAAATTTCTAAGAAAAATATTGAACATAACTAATAAGAATCAGGGATTCTTCCCAGATATATCAGTATATCCATTTGCTAGATTAAAAATGCTGGATTATCTTTGTCCAGAAAATTTAGACCAAAATTTTGAAGAAACAATACAACATAGCGGCCTTGTTACTAGCTATCCTTCTGTTTATCAGGATGATGGCCGTGCCATTGGTATATGTTGATTATAATCTTCGTAAAGACTATATTGTCCAAAATCTTTGTGAAAATCGTTTTAGACCAGATTTACACTGTAATGGTAAATGTTATTTGGCTAAACGAGTAGCCGCAGCAGACCAAAAAGAAACTTCAGAAAAAGGAATGGCTTTTGCCAGAATTCTCCTTGAAATTCCTTGTATTGTACCTTCCATCAATCATGATTTAGTACTAGAAAATGATATTATTGAGATAAAAAAGAAATGCTCTTTTCCTATCTACAACAATAATTACTCCTCTATTTATTTCAATTTTCTCCTTAAACCACCAACTGTGGCTTAACCCCTCATTTTCTTGGATTTTCGATAGTACTGCATAGCATCCATCTATGGAGTAACAATACTGTATGAAGGATTTTCTGCTATTTCAGATTTGGGATTGCGGATTTCGGAAAGAAGGTTTAATACCTTTATTTTTTTAAGAAATGTAAAAGATTACACTTCCGAAATCCAACTTCCGATATCCGAAATAAACGGTATCTGTTTTCGGAAAAATATGCCCCTCGTGCTATTGATTTCTCCAAATAAAAATCAGGTAAGATAAAATCCTACCTGATTAAACTTTCCATTTTCATACCGAGACATTCTATTGCTTTGGCTGTAATGCCAGCAAAAAAGCCTTATCGTGCCTCAAGTACTTTTTTCCAATTTTAAAGTTAAAACATTATTATGTATTTTTTACGTATCCTGTCGGTTATGCTATTGAGCACAATCGCCTTCATCTCTAATGCCCAAATTACAGGGAAAGTATTTGACAGTGTTACTCATGAGCCTTTAATCGGCGCCAATATTGAAGCCAATGGTGCTGGTGCAGTTACAAATCAACAAGGTCAGTTTAGTCTAAAAAACACACCAGCAAGCATCACTATTTCTTTTGTTGGTTATAAAAAAACAACGATTTCCACGGCTAATCAAAAGACTATCTCAGTGTCATTAGAGCAAGAAACCCATGATTTACAACAAGTTATAGTCACCGCCAACCGTGAGGCAGGTTTACGTACTGAAGCACCGATTGCTATTAGTAAACTAACTCCCAAGCAAATAGAAGAGGCAAAACCTACGGCTATTTATGAAGTGGTAAACAAAACGCCAGGCGTTTTGATGGTAAACTTAGGCAACGAACAGCACTCCATGTCGATTCGCCAGCCTATGACTACCAACGCCTACTATTTGTACATGGAAGATGGCGTTCCTATTCGTCCAATGGGTGTGTTTAATCATAACTCTTTGTTGGAAATGAACCAGTTTACGGTAAGCTCAATCGAAGTGGTAAAAGGCCCTGTATCTTCTATTTATGGACCAGAGGCTGTTGGTGGAGCAGTAAACTTTATATCTCAAAGACCTACGGCAGTACCTACTGCACGCGCTGGTATTCAATTTGACCAATGGGGTTTCCGTCGAGTACAATACGGTGCTGGCGCAACCATCGGTAAACTCGGTGTATATGTAGGAGGATTAGTGTCAGACCAAACTAATGCTTGGATGGCTAGCTCAGACTATACTAAAAATGCCCAATACGCTCGTTTAGAATACCAAATCACTCCAAAAGCTCGCTTGATTTATACCTTATCGTATGCCAAATACAACTCACAAACAAGTGGTAGTGTCGACAGCGTAGCGTTCTATAATCGTCAATATGTTAGTACCACGGATTTTACGTATCGTAAAGCGTACTCTTTACGTACTAGATTAACTTTTGAAAAGGATTGGGCAAAAGGTTCTCAAACCTATGTAACCGTTTTTGCGAGAGATAATGAACATGGTCAAAATCCAAGCTACGGTATTCGTTGGACTTCGGGAGCAACTACCGCAAGAGGCGAAATCAACTCAAACAATTTTAGAAGTTTGGGTTTGATTACACAACATACTCAGAAATTTAATTTTCTAAATTCAAAACTAATCGCGGGAGCGAGCATCGACTACTCTCCTAATGATTACTGGTCATATCAAATCGACTTAGCGGCGAAATTAAGAGCTGATGGAAAATCAGTAGAGAAATATACCATTACAAAGGAGCGTCCAGATATTAAAATTGCAGATTATAACGCAAAAATCTATAATACAGCGGCTTACTTACAATATGATTTTGAGCCAATCCAAAAATTGCATGTATCAGCAGGTTTGCGTTATGACAATATGACTTTTGATTACGTAAACAATTTGGACATCGATAAAACCACAGGATTAGGTATTGGAGGTGGCAAAACTTACACCAACGTAACGCCAAAATTAGGATTAACTTATGACCTTGGCAATAGTAAAGGTGTTTACTTCAATTACTCACAAGGCTTTGCTCCTTCTGGGTTGACGGCTATTTTCCGCAAAAGACCAACCCCTGCCGCAAACGGAGATTTGTTTTATTATAACTTGATTCCTGCCACATTTACCAATACTGAAATTGGAGGTTGGGCTTCGTTGTTCAAAAACAAAGTGTACCTCGACGCGTCGATTTATCAAATGGACGGTCGTAACGAATTGTTAAATATTCGCCAACCAGACAACTCTACGGATTATCAGGCAGCAGGTAAAACCGAACATAAAGGAATAGAATTGGGTATCACCTATCGCCCAAGCCAAGAATTATCTGTTCGTGGTGGTGGAACTTACTCAATGCACCGCTTTATTGAGTTTATTTTGAGTCAGAGAGCCACCGATGCCATCAAAGATGTAAATGGCAAAGATATGCCTTCGGCTCCTCGCTGGATGTGGAACACCGAAGTGAGCTACTATCCTACATGGTTTAAGGGCTTAAGAACAGCTTTAGAATGGCAACACGTAGGTCAATGGTATCAAAACCAAATCAATACTGTGACTTATGGAGGATATGATTTGGTCAATTTCCGTATTGGTTATCGTTGGAAAGGCTTTGAGGTATTCACCAATATCATGAATGCCACAGACGCACTTTATGCCACAAACGCTACGAGAGGTAACGCTTCTACCGACCGCACTACCTTCACTCCTGCTGCACCACGCACTTTTGTGATGGGTATTCAATACAGTTTTATAGGAAAATAATTTATAAAGAGTTTGGTTGCAGCTTGATATGCTGTAACTAAACTCTTTTCATCTTAAAAGTATCACAATTAGCAACTATGGATATTGAGGATAAAAACACAAAAAGTCAAAAGATGGGTTTCAAAAAATGGGTTCAACGAAATATGTATCGTTGGCATCGAATTATTGGAATTATTGCGCTAGTGCCAACGATATTTTGGACAGCTTCAGGCGTAATGCACCCATTTATGTCACATTGGTTTAAAACCAAAATTGCCAATGAATTTTACAAAGCAGAAACTGTAAAGAAAACTGATGTCAAACTAAGCGCTGGACAAGTTTTAACACAAAACCAAATCACTTCATTCAAGAATATTCGTTTTGCTAAGTTTAATCAACAAAGCTATTATCAAGTCAAAGACACCAAAGGTAACTTACAGTATTTCAATACAATAGATGGAAAACCTTTACCAAATGGTGATGTATTATTTGCTGAGCATATTGCTCGTTTTATGTTGGCGGACTCAACAAGTAAAATTACCAACATAGAAAAACTTACAGAGTTTACCGAAGAATACCCTTACGTAAACCGAATTTTACCTGCTTACAAAGTATCCTTTGATAGACCTGATAAAATGGATCTTTATGTGGAAACAGAACAAAGCCGTTTCATCGTTTTCAACGACACTAAAAGAAAAGTTTTTATCAAAATCTTTGATATATTCCATAATTGGGATTTTCTGAATGCAATTAGTAACAATACCATCCGAATCATTGTGATGATTATTTTTTTAACAATCATCATTGCCTCAGCTATCGGAGGACTAGTGATTTATGGCTTTATGTGGGGAAAATTCAAACCTGCGAAAAAAGAAAATCAAGTAAGTGTTTTCAAAAAATATCACCGTTCTATCGGACTTTGGACTAGTTTTGTCACTTTTACTTTCGCCTTTTCAGGAATTTATCATGCAACTAGGAAATTTACCCCTGATGAAAGACTAAAATATATTAGCGAACCAGTTATTCAAACTCAAGCAATAGCCCAAGATTCATTGGTAAACCTAAAAGGCGTTAGCAATATCTCTTTAGTAAAAATGAATGAACAACTTTATTGGCAACTCATCAAAAAGAACTGGGAGACTAAAGAAACGAGCTTCGAATATCTTACTGTCAATGAGCACAAACCGTTAAAGGATGGTTATAAAGTCTATGCAGAATACCTTGCCAATCAATTCTCGAATCGAGAAGCAAAAGGTGGAGAAGAATGCTGTGAAATGATGGACAACAAATCGTCTATGTCAGTAAGCGAGGCTGATTTGAAGGAGGTTAAAATCATCACTAAATTTGCGGGAGAATACGGCTTTGTCAATAAAAGATTACCTGTTGTTAAATTAGCTTACAACACTCCTGAGCATACAACTTATTATATTGAGCCTGCCACCAATCGTTTAGCAGCCAAAGTGACCGATGCCGACCGTCGTGAGGGATTTTCGTTTGCATTCTTGCACAAATACAATGGTTTAGAAAGTCTAGGGAAAGATATCAGAGATGGCGTTATGACTTTCGCAGCCTTTGGGGTATTGGTGGTAAGTATTTTTGGTCTTGCCATTTTTATCAAAACTAAATAATTTTCGTTCATCGGCTGTCAGATAACTGATAGCCGATTTTAAGGAACATCAACAATCATGCGTATTTATCGAAATATTTATAGTGTTCACAAATGGTTTGGCTTAGTAACTGGGATTTTCCTATTACTCCTAGGCGTAAGTGGCTCAATATTAGTCTTCAAAGATGAACTAGAACACTTCCTCGACCATACCTCTACGAAGGTAGTTCCTACAGGAAAACCCCTTTCATTAGATAGCCTCTATCAGGTAATTGTCAAAGAATATCCTCGATTAGATGGTGCCTCATGGATAAACCCTGTGGCGGCTCCTGATGAGTCATACAAGTTTCGTTTATATCTCAACGATGCCAAATTGATGACCTATGATTTGGGTGGCTTGAATATCAACCAATACACAGGACAAATCATCCGAACAGGGCGAAGTGACACTTTTGTGACAGGGTTGATGGATTGGCTATTTCAATTCCATTTCTCTTTCCATTTAGGAATGCCTGGCGCGGCGCTAACTGCCATTATGGGGATTTGTATGCTCATTTCGATAATTACGGGATTGATTGTTTACCGAAAATTTATTTGGAAAGTACTTACTTTTAAAGTGCAAATCAAAACCAAAAACTGGCGTACCATTTCTTCTGATTTACATAGAATTGTCGGCGTTTGGGCGTTACTTTTCAATATAGTGGTTTTTTTCACAGGCTTTTGGATGAATTTATTTGCTTTTGAAACAGACAAATGGGCAGTAGAAAAAGAATTAGCTTCTCCCAATACACTTGCAAAAGCTTCAATCGACAAAATGTATCAGGAAGCCAGACTAAAAATGCCAGATTTAGTGCCGAATTATGTCTATTTCCCAACCCAAGCAGAAAAGAAATTCAATGTTCGAGGAAATATCGCGGGGCAAAACGCCTTGTTTGCAGGAGGGAATTTTGTCAAATTTGACGCTCAAACAGGAGCGTTTAGCAGTATGGGACGATTTGAAGAAATGGCATTTTGGGACAAAGTCGAAGCCCTGTTTTATCCGCTCCATGTAGGTAACTACGGAGGTATTTTACTCAAAATACTTTATGTTATTTTAGGACTCAGCCCTGCCCTATTGTCAATTACAGGCTTTTTGTTGTGGTGGAGAAAGGTGAAAAAATGATTAGCTTTATTTTCGAAAACCATCGAACATAGCTCTTAGCATTACCAATATTATGGAAATTAACAAACCAATAAAAACTGAAGAAGAGTATGAGTCTGCATTAAAAAAAATGGAGGCTATTTTTCACGCTAAGCCAAATACAAAGGAGGGCGATTTACTTGAGTTATTATCAATTTTAGTTCATGAATACGAGCTAAAGCACCATAAAATTGAAACTCTATCTCCCATAGAAGCGCTAAAATTCGAAATGGAGGAACAAGGATTAAATCAAATCAGCTTAGCAAAGCAAATAGGAATGAGTAAAAGTAGTATATCAGAAATACTTAATGGTAAGAAGCCCATGAGTGTACGATTTATGAAATACCTCCATCAACATCTTGGTATTCCAGCACATATTTTACTCTCCTAGAGTGAGTTGAGATTGTGTGGATAAGTGATTGTATTAGCATTGCGTCTCTTCGGAGAAAATACATATTAAACCACTCATCCACTCAATCATAACTCGCTAAATCTTAACCGTCAAAGACAGTTGTACATTACTCCCGTCCGAAGGCCAAATGCCTGGACCAGGATAGAATAGCGGTCTTTTAGTAAAATAATTTTCATTAGTAATGTTATTGATATTCAGTTTCAACTGAATCATATCGCTTAGTCTCATAGCTGCATTCAAGTCCAGAATACCATACGATGGTACCAAACCAATAGCTCCACTTGCATTTGGCGTGCGAGTATTTAGCGCATCTGCGAATGTTTCAGAAGTGTAGCTATACAAAAGCGTTGAGCTAATAGCCCCTATGTTGAAAGTTAGACCATTGCGTGTAATTACCGAAGGAACACTCTCAATCTTATTGCCTACCACCGAGATATTTGCATTGCCCGTTTTCACTTCTCCCGAAACATATTTTCCATCCATGAATGAGGTCGAAGTGAAGATTGAGAGAGACGATTTTTTACTCAAATTCCAATCTCCTTGAATGAAAATCTCCAAGCCTTTTGTTTCCGAATTTCCAATATTAGTTCGATAAGTAATGAATGTACCTGTCTCATCTGTAATTCCTAGCGTTCCAAAACGATTATCATATCTCAACAAAAATCCTGTCACATCCCATCTCAAAAAGCCTTTTCTACCTCTATAGCCCAACTCCACATTATACCCTTTGGCATCTTTGATATTTTGGTCTACTTTTTCATAAATAGAACTCGGCACTAAATCCTTGAAAATCATAGGTCTGTACATCTGAGAAAAACCGCCATAAATTTCTCCCGTAGAGCTCGGTTTGTAGCTAAAACTTGCGCCCAACAAAGGATATTGGTGCTTGATGGATACAGGAATTTTATTTTCAGGATAATAGCTAATCGTTCCACTCATACGGCTCTCTCCCATTTCAACCCGTGCCCCTGCATTGACTTTCAGATTGTTCATAACATAAAAGCTATTCTCTGCATAAATGGCGATATTGTTGGTAGCAAAATGTAAATCTCTGCCCCAAACAGGGTCTACTAAAGTTAAATCATAGTCATCGCCTGTTGTACCCTTACCCAATTGTGTACGATGCAAATCGTTTGTCATTACCTGAACACCACTTGCCAAATTGCTTTCCATTTGACCTATTTTGTAATGACTCAAGACACGTAATTCATTGGTAAAACTATTAAATCGGTCGATATCTACCTGACGATTAGCATATTGTAAAGTCGCACGATTTAGCGTGTCCTGAATGGTTGCCAGTTTATCAAACATCACGCTATTTCTAGTTCCAATTACTGCCGAAGAAGTAAACTCTAACGTTGTGTTGGCACTCAAATGATAAGTTGCTCTAAAAGAAGGCACATTAATCGTCGGACTAAAATAGTTACGGGTACGTGTTGCTTGAGTCGGGTCAGCAGCAAACATGGCATCTGTCAACGGCCCAGGGATGCGATATAAATAGCTCGAACGAGCCCATTCTAATCTAAAATTCCATTTTTCATTCGGTGCAAACTGCACCACAGCACCTTGAGCGTTCATATTGGTATGTTCATAATCACGGTATCCGTCTCTTGACTTTTGCAGAAAATAGGTATAATATTTCCACTTTTTGAGTGTTCCTCCCAATGAAACATAGTTGCTCAGAAGATTGTATGAACCCGCCGTCGAAATAGCTTCCAATTCAATCGCTTTATGGTCGCTAGCTTGCTTGCTTACGTAGTTGAGCATTCCGCCAAACTGTGCTCCATATTGCAAAGCACCCGTTCCTCGAACCAGTTCAATACGTTCTACGCTTTCCATCGGTACGCTATAATGACTTGCAGGATAGGCATACATATCTGAGTTGGTAATGACGCCATCTTTACGAATATTAAACTCCCAACCTCTATGTGGGTCAAGTCCTCGAGTCGAAATATTGACCTGATTGCCCGTTCCATCCATGTCGTACACAAATACACCAGGGACTTTAGCGAATATCTGACGACCCGTTTTGTCGGTAATACTGGCGTTCAATTGGGAGACCTTCAGCACCTCGCTTTTCTTACCTTCCATAATATACGTACCAGTAATACCTGACAGGCGACTTATATCTTCGCGAAGACTTTTGCCTTCTACCGTAATGGTTTGTAACTCCTTAGATTTAGTAGAATCAGCTGTTTGGGCATTGGTATCCAAAGCCCCCAAAGTTAAAAATATGGCAGTAATAATATATTTTATATTCATTTCTTTTCTTTAAAAAAATCCAATGTACTTCTAATATAAAAGATTGATAATCAGATTTATGCATAATCTAAAAATCGCATCATGAATCCAAAATTAGATTCAAGCAATTGGCTTTAGGCAAAAGGGCTTTATAATTTCATAAAAAACACTTTTTCCTGTAGCAAACGGCTTTCAGCTTTGGGCATTCGGCAAAAACATATCTATTGTTACTAAAAAACATTTTAACACTCGTTGCCTTGGAACCTCAACACATAACTTAAATCTAATTGTGTGCAAGTAATCACTTTTTTACAATAATTATTTTGTATTTATTTTATTGTAAAAAATAGTATTCCACTCACAATAAATCCGCAAAAAAAATCAATTTATTGCGTTTTGTGAAGAATTATCTTTAACAGTAAAATACAAATTAATTATAATAAATTTAGAAACAGGGTGGTTTTAGAAGTTTCAGATAGTACGAGAAATGATACAAACTTACATAGTGAAAAGTCTTAGGTGCATAGATAAACAAAGGACTATTTCCAAAAGAAATAGTGGAGTAGTCGACAGTAGGCAAATATTCGATTAACAGGTGCTTACATAATGCTAATGCTTTTTGAACTGGACTAGGAATTTGGCCACTTTCTGATTGAAGTTCTTGGGCTATTTGTTTGATTTTTTTGGTAGCTTTTTCATTCAGTTGTAATACTGTTATCAAACTATCATTACGATAGATTTTTTCTACTACACTATAAAATTTACCATCGTGTTCTACCAAGGCTCTTCCTTCTACCCTATTATGAAAATCAAAAGTATAAGGCAATATCATTGGCATACCAACCTCAATTCGTTCAGAAACAATCTCTTCCTGCTCAATTACAGGTGCTTCATGAACCATTAACAAAGCAATGCTGCTACTAAAAATAGAATTTAGTAATAGTATGAATAAAAATATGCTCGTGATTGCCCTCAATATTTTTATAGAAATTTTAACAAAAATAACATTTTAAACAATCTTCAGCAATGATTGAAATCATTAACTTTTCTATTTGAGCAATCTATTCATTGCTCCTTAAACATTTGTAAGAGCCATAAAGAAAGAAATATTAAGGAATTTTAGGAAAGAGAAAGAAGTAGACAGTAGATTAAATAGGCAATTTTCGAGATAGCTGATTATCCACATACATAGATTTCTTCAGACTCTCATACAAAAAGAAATCGGTACGCAAACGGTACCGATTCTACAAAATCAATCATTAGTTTATAAATTTCGCCAAGGCTTCTCGCCAAGCTTCTAATTCTGGTTTTCCCGGTTTCCTTTTTCCAAAAATTAAAGCGATTTGTTGGAAGTTTTCATCAAACAATTCCAAACTTGTTACTATGCCATCATTGGTTGGTTTCTTCACAAGCCATGCCTCAGCAATATGGTCTTCACGTAAATGTAGGTTGAATTGTGGGTCCAAAACATTGAACCATGGACCCATAGCTACCAATTTTTGAACCAAGCCTGTATGAATTTGAATACAGCCTTTGCTCGACACAAAAATCATAATTTCGGTATTTGTACTTGATACTTCTTCTAGTACCTGCTTTACTTGCTCAACCGAAACCTTCTGTGCGTATCCTTCAGGTGCATAAGCCAAAGCTTGCTGACGATTTACCCCAAATTTTTGTAATAAAGGAAAAAACTGATGGGTGTCTTCTAATTTTAACCAAGCTTCCTGAAAGGCCTCAACGTCCAAATCAGGATTGGCGGGTGGTGCCACAAATTCAGTTTCAGGAATCACCTCCAATATTGATGACTGCTCATTATCGCGAAAGGCTGAAACAATATTTTGGAATGCCTCAATATTGCTACTTTCTTGCAAGAATATCTTATGAACCGCATTGCCATTTTCATCAAAAAACTGAAGGCTTTTATTTTGAGCTTCAACAGCAAAACCAAATTTCCAATGACTCATAAACAAACGAAGGTCTATGTCTTCTCCTAATACCAAACCTACATGGTTGTTGAATGATACTTTTTCATATTTTCCTTTACGCTCATGCACGCAACTTTCGTTACGCGTAAGCGCCATCACATATCCGAGTGAAGGAATTTGCTTCATCAACTCTCTAAAATCACCACTCAGTCGCACCACGCCTTCGCCAATCGCGGTGGCAAGCAACTCTGCCTCAGAAACGCCCAATTGCTTGGCAGCATCTCTTATTCTAACTTTCGGATTTTCGGCTTGAAAATTTTGATAAATCTCTTTGAGAGAAAGGGTTATACTTGACATATCCTTGCTGTTTTATGATAAATATTTTCTTGAAATGGAATAATAAAGGGATAATCCAATTGACTATCCTGAAATAATTTTACTTGAATCCCAAAGGTTTCATGAATGGAATCGGGTTGTAAAACCTTTTGTGTGACACCATAATCCACAATTTTCCCTTTTTTGAGTAATAGGACCGAGTCGGCAAATTGCATGGCCAAATTCAAATCGTGAAGAATGGCAACCACACTAAAACCTTTATGCGTTAACTCTTTTACTGTTGTCAATAATTGTTGTTGATGAAATAAATCCAATCCTGTTACAGGCTCGTCTAAAAACAGATACTTGGGCTGTTTTGACCTATAATTTTTATCAAATAGTGATTCGTAATCGAGCAACTGCGCCATGACTTTAGCCAAGTACACACGTTGTTGCTCACCTCCCGATAAAGTATGTACAGTACGATTGGCAAGATGGGCAATACCTGTTTGGTTTAAACAGTATTCCACAATGGCTCGGTCTTGGGCGTTGGGCCGAGAAGTAAAATGCGGGTATCGACCCATCATTACCAAATCATCCACTTTGAATTCAAATGCTAGGGTATTTTGTTGTGCTAATACCGCTCTTATCTGTGCTAGTTCGTCAGAGCGATAAGTATTCAGGTTGCGATGTGCCAGTCTAATTTTACCTTCTTGATAAGGCAATTCTTTACTCAATATTTTCAGTAAAGTAGATTTACCAGCGCCATTAGCCCCCATAATAGCCAAGAGTTTTCCACTAGGAAAATCAAAGCTTACCTGACTTAAGAGTTGTCGTTTGTTGATGCTATAATTGATATTTTGAACTTCAATCATGTTAAAAAGGGTTTGGGCAATCAGGTATCGGCTTTCGGCAGTGGGTTTTTGGAAAAAACATGGTTGTGGTTATTAAAAGCATTTTAACACTCTTTGCCTTGTGCCTGTTGCCTAAACAATCTACTGCTGCATGAATACTTAAATATGAATGCTGAATTATGAGTTATGAATTTTTAATGTAAAATTTTAATTATCAATACTTTACACCTTAAATTAATCAAATATAATTCTGCACGATTACTTATTCCTATGACATATATTGACGATATTCTTCTGATTACTAACGTATTTCAATAACTTCTATACCATTAACTGATAACTCTATTTCACCTATCGGCGATTTTTGATGAGTATCGCTATAAAACTTGGGGTTCCAATAATGGCCGTTACGATGCCTATTGGCAACTCGGCAGGAGCCACAATCGTCCTTGAAATCAAATCGGCTAAGGTCAACAGAATAGCTCCCATCAACGCAGAGGCTGGCAAAACAATACGATGGTCGGCACCAACCAACATACGTGTAATATGTGGAATCACCAAACCTACAAAACCAATTGTACCACAAAGCGCTACAGAAATACCAACGCCTAAGGTGGTCAATAAAATCAATTGTATTTTCAAACGCTTGGCATTGATTCCCAAATGTTGCGCTTGACCTTCACCCAAGGCAAAAGCATTGAGCGATTTTCCCAATCTAGGAATAGCCACCAATGGCAAAAAACACCCTATTGCGCCTACTTGAAGTGTTTCCCAAGTAGCACCACCCAAACTTCCTAGTCCCCAAAACTGAATACTTCGTAACTGAGCGTCGTTTGCCAAATACGTCAACAAGCCTGTAATAGCGCCGCAAAGTGCATTGATGGCGATTCCTGCTAAAAGCATATTGGCTACAGATGCTTTACCTTCGACCTTGGACAATTGATAAACGCCTAAAGCCGTCAAACAAGCCCCTACAAATGACATGATAGACATACCAAACAAACCTAGCATTTGCCATTCACTCAACCAATGAAGTTCCAACACAATCATTGATACTGCAAACAGCGAGGCCCCCGATGAAATCCCAATCAGGCTTGGGTCGGCCAATGGATTCCGAAAAAGACCTTGAATAGAGGCTCCTGTCATGCCTAAAACGGCTCCTATCAGAATCCCCATTAACACTCTTGGCAATCGAATTACTGTAAGGATTACACTTGCTTGATCGTTGATTGTACCACTGACAAAACCTAATTTTTGACCTAAAATAAGACATACCTCATGGATTGAAATTGCTACTGCACCCAAGCCTGCTGCCCACAAACCTACGATGATTAGTACCAATGTCAGACCAACAAGTATAAGTCCATTTTTGGTAAATGAGCTAGTTTCTTTTGTTAGCAGCGTATCCACAAACCGCACTTCAGCCGAATTATTCATGGGTTTAAAGGTTAATTTTTTTATTCAGTTCCAACACTGCCAATCCAACTCTGGGTCCAAAGCCTGTTAGCATGGCTCCGTCCATGGTGATAAATTGCTTTTTCTTACCAGCCGTGGTTTGCGCCACCCCAGGGATTTTTAATAATCCCGCTGTACCATCTATGCTTTCCAAACCCGAATCAAATAGCAATATATAATCTGGATTTGCTGCTACTAGTGCCTCGGGGGTGAGTGGTTTGAAATTCTCAAAATCATTGACCGCGTTTTGTGCGCCTGCCAGTTCTATCAAGCTTTTTACTGAGGTGCCATTACCAGCCACCGACAGCGCTCCCATGCCACGAGCATAGATAAATAATACTTTGGGCGAAGATTTGAGTTTTTTGACTTGTTTAAGAGACACATCAATCTGCTGTTTTAAGCGTTGTGCTTCAGCTTTTTTTCCAAAATATGACGCTACTTCATCTATGAGTTTCTTTGTACCTTCCACGGTATAGATTTGAGTAAACATCTGAACTTTTACTCCCGCCGATTTGAATTGAGACTCTACCTCTGGTTTCAGAAAAGAACTTCCTTTTTCATCTTTTGTACCAATCACAATGGTAGGTTGCAATGCTAAAGTTGCCTCAGCTCCGATACCTCGGTTGTGACCTACCTTTGGAAGTTTCTCTATTGAGGCTGGGTAATTGGAGGTTACATCCGTACCAACAATCTGGTTTTGTAAACCTAATCCAACCAATATTTCTGTAACAGCACCACTGATAGAAACAATTCTTGGTGTTTTTGTTTGTGCAAAAAGAGCAATATTACAAAGTAATAAATACCCTAAAATGATTTTTTTCATAACCTTTTCTACATGAATGTTCTCTTGCCTCTTTATACTATTGGGCTTTCTTTACCAATTTATATTCAATATTCGGATAGCCTCGTTCGCCACCGTCAGCGGAAGTGAAGTTCAAGAATTTCAATTTATACACATTTCCCGAAGCATCTTTTACCACATAGAATCTATCTGTTTTTACGCCAACTGTTCCTGTGGTAGCTCTCCAATTGGCTCCAATCACCGAACGGTTATTACCAAACGTAATAGAACTAATATTACTTTCCGCGAATGCATCATAACTTACAGTGCTGGTCAAAACCTCTGCAGCTTGGACACCTGCCAAATGATTGATAAATACTTGGTCGGAGAAGTAATACGGGATATCTGCTGTTGCTGATAGTGCCGTTTTATACAAAGCCCCTGTCCATTGAATATCCCATTTTTCTTTGGCTGGCTCTACCGAAACTGGACTTGTGCTATCGAATGAGGTATAAACAAATTGCAAAGAGGCATCTTTAGCAATTGTCATAGTTTGATAGCTTGTTTCATTTAGTTTGGCATACTGTAAAGTATATCCACCAGATGTATTTCTTAATACACGTAGTTTCATCAAATCTTTCTTGGCAGTAGCCCCGCCAGTTCCTCTGTTCAAAATATAGACTTTATTGTCTGCATCGGTTGCTGAAACTGCGGCTATCACGGTTTTAGAAATATCTCCTGTCACATCATCAACCAAAGCAAAATGAGCCGTTTCAAATCCTAAAGTCAAGTTTTTGCCAACGGTATCGGCCGCACTTACTTGATTTATATCTGTTTTGGTCGTAACAATCGCTGTTGCGGCAGTTAAATTATTGATTTTTACCACAAAACTACTACCCGTATAAAAACCCAAATCCCAAGCAGCACGAGCTACAGCTGTCTGACTATTATTACTAAAATCTACCCAAACCGAATTAACTGCCGATGAGCCTCCAGTTCCTCCATTAAGTTTGAGGGTTGAGCCTTCCGACACAATAGCTGTAAATTTCACGGTCAGTTCTGCATTTGTTCCTACCAAAACCGAGTTGGTCGTTGAAGTGATTTTGACAGCGAGAGATTCAGAACCACTTAGGAAAATACCTGCTTTTTTAGTTAGT
The DNA here is from genome assembly GCF_049240685.1 of Flectobacillus sp. Classification (NCBI taxonomy): domain Bacteria; kingdom Pseudomonadati; phylum Bacteroidota; class Cytophagia; order Cytophagales; family Flectobacillaceae; genus Flectobacillus; species Flectobacillus sp. The sequence continues at coordinate 48,239 of NZ_JBMLSD010000437.1, read as the reverse complement.
TTAAAAGATGTTTCACTACTTCCAGCCGGAACTTGAAGTGTAATCTGATTATTGCTTGCGGCAGGTTCTGTGCTAAACTCTGTTCCATAAGTAAGCCCTGTGGCTGTTAATTGTAAAGTAACCGAAGTAGTCGATTCTACCGCTCTCGAAAGCTTCACTTTTATGACTGATTCGGTTGTAGCTGCGTCAATTCCTTGCTGTGTTGCTTCAAATTGTGCCAAATTATCGGGTAGAGCAATCTCTGTATCTTTGCATGACGATACCACCAAAGCACCACCTAACAGTAATGCTCCTACTAGTTGAGAAAAATACTTCATTATTTTATGTTAATTTATGAGAATGATTGTTAAAATTATTGATGAATTTGATAGGTAATTCCTGCAAAATAGGAGCGACCATAACTCATCGGTACTGGCCCGCTTGTGCTGTGCGCCGAGCCTGAACTTGTCCCTGTATTAGTTAATCTTGTAACATTAGCTATGTTTTTTACCCCTGCATTAAGCTGAAGGCCATACTTTAGTTTTTGGGTTATGGTAAAATCTGCCCAATGAAAACTTCCGACCTCGGTCAACTTTGCTATTGCATTACCTTGCGTATCTGTACTGGCTTGATAGGCAGGTTGTGTTCCTGAAAATTTATAAAACAAACCTAATGTGGTAGCTGTACCAAGGGTATAGCTAATATTAGTATTGATTTCTGGCGACCATAAAAAACTTTCCATGGCTACATTCGCAAGGCTTTCGTCACTCAATAGTTGATTGTATCTGCCAATGTATGAAAGTCCCAAGCTGGCACGTAATTTTTGCGTAGCCAAGGTTTGTTCAATCGTAAAGCCTGTTGTTTTAAATCTATCGATATTTATCGTTTGCGACACACTAGGGTTCGTTGGATCAGTACCATAGCTGATCAAATTTCTAAAATCATTATAAAATCCTGTTAAAGTAGATTTATGTTGAAACTTCCCAATATTGCCTATCCGAGTCAGGGAGGCATTGAAGCTGTCTGAATTTTCTGCTTTCAAATTAGGATTGCCTTTGATAGAATGACTTGCGTCAAAGAAATTAAAGTATAATTCTCTCAATGCTGGTGCTCTAAATCCTTGTGCATACGCCAAGCGCCAATCCCAATGTTGGCTCAATTTTATCTTTACATTCAGCGCTGGTATCAACGGCGGCGCTGGGTATACCGAGTTTTTGATGAATCTAAAACCAGGGCGAATCAGTACAACCGAGTCGAGGTTAATTTCTGGTGCTACAAAAATCGCATAGTCGTTGATACTTGGCGTACCTTCGATTCGCGCGCCACTAGCTCGGTCTGCATTGATTTCAACACCCGCTTGTATATTTAATAGCTTAGACCAACGATAATAGGCTGTTGCACGTGTCATGGCATTATTAAATTTTGAAATATCTTGTTCTCCTGCCCCAAGCGAAAGCGTTCTTTTACCTGTATTCAAATCCAAAATTGAGGTTTGGGTTTTACGCTGATAGTCGGTATAGGCGGCCAAGAAATTTACACTTACTTTTTCATTTACTCGCCAATTACCTTGTAGTTGGTGCATCAATCGAGTTGTCAAAAAACGCTGGTCACGTGCTTGATTGGTATTGATATTGACTGCCCCAAGATTTACAATATCTTCATCTAGGCCATCAAGTCGGTAATAGAATTCGGCACTTTTTAAACGATAGCCCATTTTAGCATTTGCCAGTGTTTGTGTCTTAGGCAACCATTCTTTATTTCTTCCTGTAGAACTGCCTTGCCAACCACCAAAACTTTGATTAGTCAAACCTGCCGAAAAGGAGAGAGCTTTGCCTTGCCAGCTTCCAGCAATACTTTGAAGGTGTATGCCATTCCAAACATCTCCTACGTTTTTACTAAAACCGTATTCATTTGCGACGGTTTCTTCCTGAACTTTTGCAGACAAACTCCAGTGATGCGAATTTCCTTTTTTGGTAATAATATTAATAACTCCCGCCAAAGCATCCGTGCCATAGTTTACGGACATTGGCCCTTCTACTATCTCAATTCGTTCGATACTATTGATATCTATTTGGTTCAAGCTTTCTCTTGTATCTCCACGGTCAAGCATTGGTACACCATCTAGTAAAATTTTTACATTTCGACCCGACATTCCCATCAACTGAATATCGGTTGTACCCAAAGCCATATCATTCGAAAATCTGAAGCCTATTTCATTATTCAAGACGCCTATTACATTGGTGGCAGCTCTTTGTTCTATTCTTGCTCTGTCGATGACCCTTACTTGATAAACCGAGTTTCGAAGCGTTTGACCTTGCGGTTGACCTGTTACGACTACCTCATCTAAGTTTTTTACAGAAGGATTTAAGGTTACCTCTAATTTCGAAGACCTTCTAAGATCGATGGTTTTTACCACTGTTTCAAATCCAACAGAGCTAATTTTTATCTGTTCCGATTGATTTTGTACAACTCTCAAACTAAACCTTCCATCCGATTTACTAACCGTACCTTTACCAGATTTTAGCAATAGGATAGTGGCGCCTTCAATCGGCAATCCTTCCGTATTGATAACCTTTCCCTCTATGATGTTTTCTTGGGCAAATATTTGCCAGCTTGCTACCAAACAAAGCAGCAATAACACAACACTCTTATATTTCATGGATTTGATGCTAGTTCAAAAAAGAGATAATCTTAAATGGTTTACTATTTTTATTTAGACTTAATATAAATAACTGCACAAAGGTATGTAAAAAAGAATTAAATTGTCAAGTATTATTTAGAATCATTTTAAATAATTTTCAAATTGTTTTTCTTAGCTGGAAAATGCCCGCTTTATCAAATGGTCAAAATGACCAATAGATAGAAATATTTGACTTCAGATTTTAACAATTATTCTAAAAATGGACACGCATCAAATGGTCATTTTGACCAATAGATAGAAATATTTAATATCAGATTTTAACAATTATTCTAAAAATAGGACACGTATCAAATGGTCATTTTGACCATTTGATAGAAATCTTTGACATCAGATTTTAACAATTATTCCAAAAAAGGACACACATCAAATGGTCATTTTGACCATTTGATAGAAATATTTGACATCAGATTCTAACAATTATTCTAGAAATAGGACACGCATCAAATGGTCATTTTGACCAATAGATAGAAATATTTAATATCAGATTTTAACAATTATTCTAAAAAAGAGACGCTCATCTATTGGTCAAAATGACCATTTGATAGCTAAAATTTTTCTCAAGTATTTTGCATAAAAAATCATGCAAAATAATTATATTTGTATATAATTACATGCAAAAGAAATGATACAAGACCAACTGCTTAGATTTATCAGAAGGCGCAACGCCTTATCGATTGCTACGTTAGAGCGTGAAGCAAATTTACCTAAAGATACTATCGCCAAAGCGCTTAAAGGTGAAAGAAAGTTAAGCGATAAGCACGTAGAATCTTTATTGCCAGTTCTGACAGCTTATGGCTACTCTCCAGACCTCTTTGAGAAAGCCCGCGTGGTATCGGTTATCAACCACAAAGGAGGTGTAGGCAAAACTACTACCACTGGTTATTTGGGTGAAGCAATTGCTAAGAAGGGTTTCAAAGTATTGCTCATCGACCTTGATCCACAAGGTAATTTGAGTCAAATTTTTGATGTTGATATTCAGGATGAAAAACAAGTTTACACCAGCTTGGTAAAACTTCAAGACTTGCCAAGTTACCAGGTGGCCGACAACCTTTATATTTGCCCATCAGATATTGAGTTGTCCAAAGCCGAAACTGAGTTAATCAACAAAGTAGGAGGAGAGCAACGTCTCAAAATTCTTATTTCAAGATTAAGTGAAAACTATGATTTTATTTTGATTGATTGCCCGCCATCGTTGAATATTCTTACCATGAGTGCGATGCAGGCATCCAATAGTTGCTTGATTACTTTGCTTCCAGAAATGTCAGCCTTGAAAGGTCTCAACACTTTATTGGAACGTGTTTCGGAAGCTCGACAAATCTTTAATCCTTCTTTGCAAGTGGATGGAATTGTATTCACGATGGTTCGTAACAATACCGTTCATAATGGTATCAAGGATTTGGTGCGTGAAGAATTCAATCATGTCCGTATTTTCAGTAATGAAATCCGCCACTTGATAGCCTTTCAGAAAGCTCAAATTGAACAAATCCCTATCAGGATGTATGACAAAGATTCGGAAGCAGCAAAATGTTATGATACCTTCTGTGCCGAGTATTTAACCCTATTCTAATTATGGCAAAAGATTTTAAAAGCACCTTGAAATCTAAAGCAAGGGAAGCTATCACCAACTCTTTTAGTTATGTCGAGAAAATCAAATCTAATATTACGATTCTCGACGAACTACGAGATTTCATTCCACCTCTATTACCTCAGGAATACGAACAGTTACGTTCGAACCTGCTTAAGGATGGCTGTAAAGACCCTCTCTTAGTTTGGGAAACAACCAAAGAAATTATTGGCACAGGCTCGGCAGAAGAGGCTGCGTATGTGTTGGTAGATGGTCACAACCGTTATAATATTTGTAGCGAATTGGGGATTAATTTTAATGTTCAGTTGGTACCCTTTGATTCAATCAAAGAAGCCAAAGAATACATGATTGACCTACAATTGGGTCGTCGTAATTTGAACCCTCAACAAGCTTCTTATCTTCGAGGACTTCGTTATCAGACCGAAAAAGCTAATGTTGGGTTGAACTTTAAAAAAGAGTCATCTAATGGTCAAAATGACCAATTGATGGCCGACATTTCTCAGGAGAACTCAACAGCCAAAAAGCTTGCTGAAGAATACAATGTGTCCGAAAAAACCATTCGTCGTGATGCGGAATTTGCGGCAGGTCTTGAAAAATTTAGTACACAATTAAGAAATGAAGTTCTTTCGGGAAAAGCAAAAATTGAAAAAGCTAAAGTTCAAAAATTATCCAAACAACAAATCGAAGAGCCTATAGAGAATCTTTCTCAATTTGAAGCATTGGTATCTCAAACGCAAGCAGCCAATTTGGTAAAAGCGCAAGAGGAGCCTGCCATTGAGATTCTATATGAAGATGTTTTAGAAAAAATAAGAATTGCCTTCGAATCAAGAAACAAAGTAGATTTGGACGAAGCACAAAAATCCTTCAATAATTTTAAAAAATTCTTCTAAAAAAGTTGTCGTATCAAATGGTCATAATGACCATTTGATACGACAAAAAATTCTAAAAGAAAACATTACCACTAAGTCCAATCTTCAAGGCTTTTGACTGAAATTCTTCTCTTATTTTAGCAAATCTCGTAGGGTATAGCTTCTCCACTTTTTCGAACATATATCCTTGAAAAATCCCACCTTTGTCAAAGTTTACCAAAAATTCTTGCACCTGATCTAATTCGGGATATAACTGATAATTTGATTGTGCAAGCTCAGCCAAAATATTAGGATTCTCGCTCGAATTATCGTTTTTGAGTTGCATCATCAACTGCGCTATCAAAGCTTGCTCGTCTTGTACTAAGGTTTGAACAAGGCCCAACCTTTCTTGAAAATACTCTTTTTGTAAGTCAACTTTCAATTTCTCCAGCTCGTTTTGTAGCTGATGTGCTTTCTGAATCTCAATAGGAGAGGGGCCTTTGGGTTTTAAGTTTACCTCCTTTGCCACTTCGTCATGTCCCCAATCAGCATCCTTGATACGGTTATAGATATAGCCTCCTACACTTTTGATTTTTTCGCCCTTATCTATTTTAGCAATCACATAATCAATCGAACGCTTTACCTGTTCTTCAGAATAATTATCTAACCACTTTTTAAGGGTATTTTTGGCAATTCTAAAACGCCTAACGTTCTCATATAACTGATCCAATGTACTAATTCCCTCTTCGGATTGAATGAGCGTGGACTCAATTACCTCGCTAGGTGTAATCTCCTCCATAAAATCTTGTGTTCTCGAAGCCACTACAATGCTACCATTCGTAGACTTGATGACTTGTCTGGTAAGTTTTTTCGCAATCTGTTCAAGTTGCTTCGGTGCCTTTTTTTCTTCCAGATGAAAAATAACAGCATCTACTGCACGGCCTACCTTTTCCTCTTCCAATTGCGTTACAACCAAATCTGTGTATTTCTCAAAGTCGTTGATTGTTTTTTGTAAAATCTTCTGTTTGAAATTCCCATACATCGGATATTCATTATCTTGAATCGCCAAAATCTCACGTAGGCGTGCCACCGAATATCGCGCACGATGGTTTCCCAAATTAAACTGATGCTTCAAAATTAAGTACATCTTTACCGATGTAGGGCTTTGTACATCTGCAATATTTCGAATATCAATCGTCAAATATTCTCTTTGGAGCTCTAATAAATAGGGTTTAAGTTTGGGGTTAAACTTTAAACGAATACGGTTCTTTTCACTTTTTTTGACAGGCTCACTTGTCTCGTCTATTAAGTGAATAGTCGTTTTATAAATCTCCCCATCTTCCTTTTTTTCATAGATTACAAAACGTTTATTAAAAAGACGCTCTGCGGCATCACGAATAGCATCGTAGTATCGACCATCATCGCTCAATGAATAGAGCTTTATAATGTCTTGCGTACGAATTTCGTATTCCGCAAAATCATCATCGTCAGGTAATACCATCGTTAGCATAGCCATAAACACACGAAACTCATGAATGTCCATTCTGGAGGTAGCTTCCACGAGTCCTGCTTTACCTCCTTGCATTCGGATGATGTATCGGTCTTGATAATCTTGCTTTTTACGTAAAGCTATCGTTCGTTTCTTTGTCATTAATTAGTTCAGAGTTTTAATTCACATGACATTGATATAATTGGTGCTCTGCTAAAGAGTTACCAAAAGTACTATCATATAAATAGTTGTAATGTGCCTTTCTCTAACAAATATACAAAGAATTAACTATAACTATAACTCCGTCGAGTTATAGTTATAGTTAATCGTGATTTTGGTTATAGTTCTCCGTGAAAATGGTTATAGTTAACCGTGATTTTGGTTATAGTTCTCCGTGAAAATGGTTATAGTTGTCGTGATTTTGGTTATAGTTACCTTTGTAATAAATTGAAAATCAAATAGTTACAGAGCCCTTAAACATAAAAAAGAATAAAAAAAGTTAAAACAACAAAAGAGAATGTTGTTGTTTTTTTAAAAATTTTTTGTTTATTTTTTTTAATCGACTCTAAAAAAAATAGTTCTTCTTTGATTTCTTAAATGATTAAAAAATGATGTGAATATGAAAGGTAGCTGGGTCAAATTTGTTAAAGTAAAAAACCCGCTCCGTGAAAATGGTTATAGTTAATCGTGATTTTGGTTATAGAAAAAAAATGCTTAAATCTCTCAGAAACGAAGATTTTACATAAAATTCCGTGAAATTGGTTATGGTAAAATGGCTAAAAACAGCCTCATTTTTCGGATTATTCCAGAAAAATGAAGCTGTTTTTAGTGACTAATTGTAGATTTGGGATTGCTGATTGCGGAAATATTGAGAACTGAGGTAATACTTCTGCAATCTGCAATCCCAAATCCAGTATGGTAATGGATAAGCTTAAAATCCTCTGTACACCACTAACTACTTGTAATGAATTTTTGGGATAGGAGAGAAGAACATATCCTCGACACCAGCCGCCGTAGAGCCCACACGTGCGCACACACTTATGCTAGTCTGGATTGTGTGTGGGAAGGTTAGCCGATATTTTTAGCCCAGTTAGATTCATTATGTTGGCAATAGATAGGTTTGTGGCTGCGATATTTGCGCTAAGAGCCACGAACTGTGTCTTTTCGGTATGAGTACTCACACGATCAATATTTTTGGCGTTAGCGTCCGTTATAGCCCTATTTAGGTTGTGTGCTATAGGCAACAGGCAAAAGACAGAGATTATTAATATATTTCTGATAACCACAGACGCGCTTTTGTCTAAAGCCCATCGCTGAAAGCCGTAAGTACAAGTATTTTTCAATATCATGAATGAATGCTTACGGCCTTCAGCTTTGAGCATTCGGCAATGAAATTAAAAAGCATTTTATCACTCTTTGCCTTGTGCCTGTCGCCTAGTGCCTAAAACACAAAAGTTAAATCTAACTCTGCACTAATACTTAACAGAGACTATTTTGAGAAGATTTAAATAAAAAATGAACAATTTAAAATCCCAAATTTACTGTTCTTTTGTTCGAAAACTGTGGCTATTTGTCAGCAGACCTAATAGCCACAGCGTTTTCATTTTATTTATTAAGTTTTCCTTTTAGCATTTTGATAAAATATCCTCCCACTACCGAGCGAGCTTGGAAGCCCACTTGTTTAGCGTTGGTTGTTTCGTGCCAGTCAGACAATGGAACTCTTGAAGTTGTTTCGTTCGCGAATTTCCAAATCGGATGAATCAACGCCTCGAAGTCTTGTTGCGAATCAGCCATTGTTGCTGTCCACATAATCCAGTCAGACTTAGTGTATGTTTTTCTTGAATCCAAAGGCAATCCATATTTCTCTTGTTTGTTCAAGTAATACTTAATTTCTTTTTGCATTACTGATTTTGGAAATACATTTAAGCCCAAAAGCTCATCCCAAACCAAATTGTATTTTTGAGACCAAGTACCTTTTTTGTCAAAAGTCAAAGCATAGTGATCGCCATCTTCGGCCATCGTTTGCCATTTGCTTGCCATCTCTTTTGCCATTGCTTGATATTTGTTTGCAGTAGCTTTGTCACCCACGAGTTCCGCCATTTTTGCATACGATGCAATACCCATGATGGCTTTGGCAGACAAGTTGATATTACGAGCCAAGTGACCAGCAAAATCGTCAGTACACAATTGGTTGGCAGGGTCAAAACCATATTCTTCTAAGTATTTTACCCAAGTTGAAAGCGTTGACCAGTGTTTTTTAGCATAATCGCCATTGCCATCTTTCAAACAAGTAGCTGCTGCCAAAATAATCATGTTTCCACATTCTTCTACTGGCATATCTTCGCCATAAGTCTGACCATTTGCCAATGGATATGTACCTACATCGTGTGCTGCGAATGGTTTTGTCCATTTTCCTGATTCAGAATATTCGAAAATAAACTCTAACAAACCTTTCATCAACGTATTGTTGTACAACAAGAACATCGGTGCTGAAGGATAAGTTACGTCAACGGTACCGATAGAGCCATTTGAAAAGTTTTCTTTCGAGAAAAACAACAAAGTACCATCACCACGGTCAACAGTTTTATGTGCCGCAATAGCTTGACGATAAGCTAATTCGCACAAGTCAGCATATTCTTTGCCACCTGCTTTTTGTGCATCTTGATACAATTGTTGGTCAAAAGCCGCAGTTTTTGCCATTAGTCTTGTATAATCTTTTTCAGCTTCATCCAACATTTTTTCAGCAGTCATCGAAGCATCTCTACGCCACCAAGCACGCAAGTTTTTCCCAAAATACTGTACAGCATAAATGTCATCATAAGCCAAAATCAAGTGATTTGATTTTGATGTTTGACCAACCGTACCAAAATCAAAGGTACTTTTCAACACTCTTTCTTGAGGAGTTCCTGTGGTAAAAGTAGCATTTTTAGCTGCTATGTACGCATAGCCCCAGTCGATACGAAGATCATCACCACGTTTTCCTAAGATTTTTTGCTCAACCGATCCAGCCGACATCAATTTTAATCCACCAGTGGTATTTGGTAATACTTTTGTTGCTACTTCCTGAGAAGGCATATTTACAGCTAAGTCTGCCGAAATATCCATTTTCACTTTTACTTTGTGAGAACGACCATCTTTAGAACTTGTTTCGAAAGTGATATAGGAAGCAGGACGAGCCAAAACTTCTAATTCGTCCATCAATAGGGGAGAAGTAAAAGTCCCTTTTATCTGTACACCATTTGCCTCAAATGTATAAATCGTGTTAGTAGCTTTTACTTGAACACTTGTTTGAGTTGCCGCTGTTACTGGTGTTGCTGGAGGTAATTCTTCCTGAATACCTACATCAACAAAACCACCACCGATTGGATTAATACAGTGTACTGCAATAATATTTTTGCCTGGCTTAATGGCTTTTTGTGCTGCTGGAGAAAGTTTATATTGCTCATATCCAGCAATATAGCAAGGTCCACACTCGTAGGCTAAAACGCCGTTGATATAAATTTGAACATCGTCGTCATTACTTACTTGTAGTCTCAATTTCTCCGCATTGAATTTTGCAGGAAGTTCTACCGCACGACGATACCAGATTTTTTTGGTTTTCCAATCGGTATTTGGACGCATGGGATTGCTACCCGCACCATCACCAAAAGGAGCAGTGCCTATTTTCCATGAGTTGTCGTCAAATGATTCTTTTTCCCAACCAGCAGCAGGTGCATCCAAGGTGTATTTAGCTTGATATACTTTTTCTGCGGCTGTACTTGCATAGGTTTTGTAATTGATTTTTGGCATTCCAAGAAATTGAAAAGCTTTGCCATCAACTTCTACAATACCTTGAAGAGAGTGATTTTTGCCAGTCCAGTGTCTTGTTACCGACTCATTAGCTTTGTCAGAAACTGACCAAATGCTAAAATAAGGGTCATTGGCAATCAGTGGAATAGCAGGTGGACGCAACTGTTGAGCTTGCGTTGAAATGCTGAAAAGGCTCAGAAGTGCAACAATTGATTTTTTCATGTGATAAAATTGATTTATGATATAGAGAATTGGGTGAGAAAGAAATCTCGTAGTTGAGATAAAACACTTGATTTCTTTCGAACTCTCTACTGTTATTTGATTAAGGGAAATGCTACAACTCTTAATTTATTACAACATTATGGAATTAGTGTGATGGTTTATACTCTTTGTTATCGACCGCACCTTGATAAAAGCCGTCACGTGTGGTAACGGGAATGCGCGCAACACCGTCGTTATTGATAATCCAAGCTGAAATTTGTTTGGTCGAAAGTTTGATTTCTATGGGAGCATTCTGGGCATTCTAAACATAACCTTACGGCATTCCTTTGCGTGATACTTGTAAAAATTTACTAGGTTTTTCAGCTTTACTAGTTAGGATTTTGAATTAAGTTAGTACGCAAAATTTACTCAAAGCTTTCAGGTAACGGCTTTCGGCGGTGGGCTTCGTAAAAAGTATGGCTGTAGTTACTAAAGCCTAATGCCTAAATACATATCTTAAATCTTATTTTGCCGATAAGGCTATTTGTTCTTGTGTACTTACTGGTTTTCTAAAGTTGAGAGTTCCATCGGCATTCCAAGTGAACTCCTGAGCTCTTGGAGAGCGATGGTTTCCACAACCTTGATTGGGTTCAGGGCTTGCGTGATAGAGTATCCAGTCTCCTTTGCCATTCGCAGACTTGAAAAATGAGTCCAAGACTTAGTCTTGGACTAGTAAATTCGATTTTGTCTAGTAATTATAAAAAAATCTTATTTTTTCAATGTCATAGATTTAATAAAGTCAACTTCCTCTTGCTTGTATGGAGTACCATCTTCTCTGAAAATATCATGAAACCATACAGGAGGCTCTGAATTGTATTGCTTAGTCCAGCTATCCCAAGGATAAATCGTTTGAGATTTTCCGGAAACAAAGCCCCAGTTGAACATGGCAACTTTGTATTTTTTTGCTATCGGCAATGAACCTTGGAAGGTGCTACCATTTGGGCGAGCCATGTATTCGGTACATAATATGGGTTTTCCGTAACGGCTCAATTCTTTTATTCTATTTTCAAAAATCTTGGGATTGTCATAATTATGAAACGAAATCACATCCGATTCTTCTAATTGCACCTTTTCGATTGGCTTCAATTTAGCATCTTGTGACCAGTTGCCTGCCCAAACACCAGAAGTAAGTGGTTGTGTAGGTTTAGCTGCACGAGCCCAAGCGAAAACTTTTGGAAGTAGTTTAGTGATAATATCTATCTTATTTTTGATTTCTAATCTTTCATAAGATGGTCCGGTCATATTATCTGGTTCATTCCAAACATCCCAACCCAAAATTCTTTTATCCTTTGCATAATGACTTACGATAGCTTTAACGTATTTCTCTAAACGTATATATTGATTTTCGTCTTGCAAGGCTTTTTGTCCCGGACTTTGTACCCAACCCGAGTTGTGTACATGTGGTTTTGGCTCATGTTGTTTGCCTACTTGTGGAAATGGATCCCAGCATGAATCAAAAATTACAATCAATGGACGAATTTTATGTTTTTGAGCAATAGTCAAAAATGTATCAATGCGCTTGTAAAAACCTAGTGAATCTGTTTCATAAGCCAAATCATGCAAAAACACACGCATGGTATTCATTCCAAGTGATTGGGCATATCCTAATTCTTTATCAATATTTTCTGTATCAAAAGTATCTGCTTGCCACATTTCAAGTTGGTTGATGGCAGATTTAGGAAGGTAGTTTGCACCGACGAGCCAAGCTTGTTTTTTATACCATTCATTTGCCTGCTCTTTTGTCCATACCTTACGCGCCTGAGCCGTTGAGTTGTTAGATATAGCACACATCATTAAAGCTGCCAATGAAATGCCTTTGTACCAACCTCTTTTGAACTTTATCATGTTTTCTTTTAATGCGTTTAAGTTAATTAATTCGGAAATAATATTCCAAACAGTCTTTAAAAGTAATTTTATTGAACTAATTTGATATATTATTGAAACAAAGTAAGTAGATTCTCTTTGATATTTCTATTCAAATATTAATCAAAACGTATCAAATTTGCGCTTTTTATTCAAATCATCCATTGTAGCAACAATTTGGAAGGGCTATTTTGAGTCATTTTTAGGCAAAACTGTTCTATAGTGTTATAAAATTGTTCATTTTGATGAGACAAATGAGTATTTTGTATTAGTTGATTTCGAATTACTCAATTGGTATGAACTTAGGGATTTCTTAAAACTATATTTAGTAATAGTGCAGAATAAGATTTAAGTTATGTGTTTAGGGACAAGGCAACAGGCACAAGGCACAGAGTGGTAAAATGTTTTTATTAACCACAGCCATGCTTTTTTACAAAGCCCACCGCCGAAAGCTGATACCTGAATGCCTTGGGCACAAAAATTAAATTCTATTTTGCCCACCAACTTTATAATAAAATGGGCGTTATTTTAAATTTAGTGATTTGTGATTGAGTGGATAAGTGAATATGTTTCACTAGTAAAGACGCAATGCCTTGCGTCTTAAGCCATGTCTCGAACTAGTATTTGCTACAGTTTGTAAACTGTATAAAAAATAAGTCCAAGACAAAGTCTTGAACTAGTAAATAGATAAAGATAAAATTCATTCACTCAATCGCAATTCACTAAATATCAAGCTACTATTTTAACTCCCAAGCTTCTATAATATCTGCTCGTCGAGATTCGGGTATGACGATGAGTTTTTCGAGCTTACCATTTTTCCATTCTACTTCTACGCTTGTTTGGTAAGGTGCTTGAAGTTTGAAATGCACATCCCATTCTTTGGGCCATGCAGGGAGCAGATATATTTTTTGATCTGTGGTTTGTAATAGCATTTCTTGTAAACCAATCATACCCGACCCACCCCAGTTATGATCGGGTGTCCAGTCGTAGCCCGGCCCCCAAAAAGTAGGGAATCGGCGAGGGGCATTTTGTAGTTTAAGCGATAGCAACTTTTGGGCTTCTTCTCTTAGTCCAAGGCGTGCCGCAAAAATTACATCTTGTTTCCAACCAATATGGCTTCTAAATTTCAGCACATCGGTATCATATAAATAGGTATTGCGTGCAGTGTCCAAACCTGACCTTCCAATCCCGTAGCGATTCCAAGGAAAAATAGGGTAAAGTTGAGGACTTTCCACATTATTGATACGCTCCCAAGTTTTGGCAGGCGCGATGGTTACATGATTTTCAAATTGTCTGAAACTCATAGGAGGAATTCTCGAAAGCATTTCTTCCCAAGTTTTTTTATTTTCAGACGCTAGAGAAGGGGAGGAGAGAAGTTGCTCCAACACCGTTTTTAATCCTGCAATAGTCGAACTTGGATTGTATGCCATTTTGTAAGTTTCAGCACCCGACCCAGGGTAAATCACTAATTGTTTGTTACCGTCCAAAGCTTTACTACCTCGTTTTTTGGCTAAATATTGGTAATGTTCATCAAAGAAACGAAGACAACTTTCTATCAAAGGAATATATTCAGTGATATTTTTTCCTGTAAATCTTTCTGTTTCCAATATCATGGAACAAAATTCCAATGCCGTATCCCATTCGTATTCGAGCCAAGCATTGTATTCCATTCCTTTGTCATAGCCAGCGGGGCGTTTCCAGCCATATTCTGCTGGATTAGGTAAACCAAAATTTTCTATTTGTTCTGTAAAACTTGCTCCCTGATGTCCCCAGTAGTATTTGGTGCGTAGTTCGGCGTTATTCAGTATTCTTTTATAAAAATCAAATTGAGGTTTCATCGCTTCAAAATCACCTGTTTTTAACAAACCCCAATAGACCAAACGTTGATTTTGAGCAGTATGTGTTCCACCACCCCAGTTTCTAAAATCAGGTGTAAATTTCATGGTTGTATCCGTAAAGTAAGGGTCAACCGTAAACAAACCACCATTAAACTTTGTAGGATATTGTCCAAAGTTATTACAAGCCAACTGGTATCTAAAAACTTGATAGTTGCGTGCTATTTCCCAGCTTTTGCTATTTTTTTGATTGGGAGTAATATGAATAAAGCTTTTTTGCCAAAACTCTTTCCACCAATTATGTGTAGCCTTTTGAGCTAAAAGCGTATTCTTTTGTCCCTCAGCTTGAGTGTTTAATAAGCTCTTTTCCCAATCGGAGATACTTGTGGTGGTTGCGGTTTGCAAACTAATCATCAATTGTTGTTGGCGAGATGATTTTATGGTTTTGATTTTCCAAGCTTTAAAATCTGTATCACGGTATCTTCCTTGTGCTGTTCCATCTTGTTGCCAGTTATTGCCTGAAATGAAGCCACCGAACACTAAATTTTTGATAGGATTGTAAAACTGTTTTTTCAGACTATCTAAACCCTGTTGTTTGACTACCACATCAAAAGCTGAGATTTCTTCACCATTATTATGATAAAATAGGATTCCTTTTGGGGCAAAGCGAATGCTATCCTTACGCGTAACGACCTGATGAGGCGGCGCCCATTTGTAGGAATTGGCATTATTTTCTTTGCCTTTACTCATCAAACGGTCTTGATATCGCCAGCTTTCATATTGTGCTTTTGCTGAAATCGACTGATTGCTATTGACTTCTACATAAATATTAGGACGAAAAACATCAACCCAGATTTTAACCTGTGTTTTGATTTTGCCGTTGCTTCCTTCTATTACAACATCTCCCGAAGATAATCTGAGTACTTGCGTAAAAGCGCTAGGGTTTTCAAATACATTTGGAGTTACCGTTAAACGCATTCTGCCGAGTTTCAGGACTGCATTGTTATGATCAAAAGTTCCGCTTCGAGCTATGTAAAAATAAATATCGCCTTTTTCGACCCATACATTCAAGCCAATATCTCCACCACCACAAGGCATAGATTCCCCTGCATTTTGACTTGGACTATTCCAAATCACATTGTATTGGTCGATTGATGCCGGGGTATTTTGTGCCAATATATCGGTGAAACATAAATGCCACAAGCTTATAATGAACAGCAATTTTTTCATTTTCCTTAATTTTATCAGATTGTTATAGAGGAAAAACCTTTTCGAAAATCAGTACGATATTATCATAGCATTCTAAAAATTAGCCTATTTTGAAGGGATTTTTTCGGAAGCTTACGCCAAGATACAATATTGGCTCCTTTCAAGAAAATGTTGACTAAATGAAAGGTAATATGGTATAAAACTTGGAGAAAATGGTACAAAAAAACACTTTGAGAGCCTAGTACCTTTGTTGACCAATGATAAGATTTTATATATTCCGAAAATATACATCTTCTAAACTATGTTGAATATCCTACAAAAAGGCTTGCTAGTTGGGTGTTTGAGTTTGTTTACTCAATCGCTTTTTTCACAGACTAAAGGGCTGACAAATACCCAAAGCAGTAAATATGCTAAACTCCAAAGTGTTGACATTGGGGCAGTGTCTTGGACCAAGGGTTTTTGGGCAGATAGATTTGAGGTTTGTAAAAAGACCATGGTTCCCACTCTCTGGAATCGCTATAATGATACCATAACTTGTCATGCTTTTCATAATTTTGAAGTAGCCGCTGGATTGGCCAAAGGACGTTTTAGAGGTCCTTCATTTCATGATGGAGATTTTTATAAAACGTTGGAAGCTGTGTCGGCTATGTATGCTTCTACTAAAGACCCACAGTTGGAGGGCTGGCTCGACCATGCGATTGAGGTAATCGGTAAGGCGCAAAAGCCTGATGGCTATATTTATACCAAATCTATTATTGAACAAAAAGCGAGTGGGAAAACACAAATGTTTGATGATAAGCTAAGTTTTGAGGCTTATAATTTTGGACACTTGATGACGGCGGCTTGTATTCATTATCGTGTCACTGGAAAAACAAGCTTATTGAATATTGCCAAAAAGGCGACCGATTTTTTGATTGGTTTTTATAATACTGCTTCCCCTGAACAAGCTCGCAATGCAATTTGCCCATCTCACTACATGGGTATTATTGAGATGTACCGAACTACCAAGGAGCCTCGTTACTTGGCTTTGGCAGAAAAACTGATTACGATTCGCGGTGAATCAGAAGGTACTGACGATAATTCTGACCGTGTTCCTTTTCGTAAAATGACGAAAGTAATTGGGCATGCGGTGCGTGCCAATTATTTGTTTGCAGGGGTAGCAGACGTGTATGCAGAAACAGGCGATGCTACTTTGTTAGCGCCGCTCAATGCCCTTTGGGATGATGTAATTAACCATAAAATGTATGTGACTGGTGCTTGTGGTGCTTTGTATGATGGTGTTTCTCCTGATGGTACAGCCTATAAACCTGATACTGTACAAAAAATTCATCAGGCGTATGGACGTTCCTATCAGTTACCGAATCATTCGGCTCATAATGAGACTTGTGCCAATATTGGAAATTTGTTGTGGAATTGGCGTATGCTTCAATTGACTGCTGAGGCCAAATATGCCGATATTATGGAATTGGCTTTGTATAATAGTATTTTGTCTGGTGTCAATTTGGAAGGTAATAAGTTCTTCTATACCAATCCGTTGAGTGCCTCGAAAGACTATCCTTATTTGATGCGCTGGCATGGCGGTCGTTCTCCTTATATTAGTAAATCAAATTGTTGCCCGCCCAATGTTGTTCGCACGGTCGCTGAGGTCAACAATTATGTCTATAGTTTGGCAAAAGATGGTCTTTACATCAACCTATACGGTGGTAGTTCGCTTCAAACAACATTGGAAAATGGACAAAAGTTGTGGGTTGAACAACAAACCAATTATCCTTGGGAAGGCAATATTACTTTGGATTTGAAAGAAATCCCAAGTCAGAATTATACGATTTATTTGCGTATTCCAAGCTGGACAACAGGAGCTGAGATTTTTATAAATGGTAAAAAATTGAACCAGACTGTTGCGATTGGTGAATATGTAGGAATCAAACAAAATTGGAAAAAAGGCGACAAGCTAACATTGCGTTTGGCTATGCCTACTCAGTTGTTAGAGTCCAATCCCTTGGTTGAAGAGACCAGAAATCAGGTGGCTGTGAAGCGTGGTCCAATTGTATATTGTTTAGAATCAGCAGATTTGTCTTCAAGCCAAAAACTGTCTTCTATCCTAATTCCGACCACAACTCAGTGGATTCCTAAAAAACAAAAAATTGTAAATACCGAAGTTACGGCACTAGAAGGCTCCGTGAAATTGGTTATAGATAATCAATGGAAAAATTCGCTGTATCGTCCTGTTTCAACCAATACTCAAACAACTAAAGTTTCTTTGATTCCTTATTTTGCATGGGCTAACCGTGGCGACACCGAAATGAGTGTTTGGTTGCCAGTGAGTAGATAGATGAGGGTTAAGGGAACAGGCAAAAAGGCACAAAGTGTTCTATAAAATTGTGTAAAAACACTTCGTGTTTCAATTACTATTTAAAAGATATCCATGGAAAGAATTTTTGCAACATATTATATCGAAACGCCATTTGCTCCTGAAAAAGCGGCAATGGTATTAGCGGGGGAACAATCTTCTGGAACATTTGTGGCTGTTCCAGGCGAAACGGAGGAGTTGAAAGCCCGTTTTGCAGCGAGAGTAGAAAAGCTTACTTTTCTCGAAACCGTAACAACGCCAGCTATTCCGGGTGCCCAAAGTCCAACAGGACAATACCACCGTGCTATGGTTGAGGTATCGTGGTCAATCGAAAATTTTGGCTATAATTTGCCTGTTATGATTTCGACTTTGCAAGGCAACTTGTACGAAATTCGACAGTTTACAGGTTTGAAATTGATTTCTCTTGAAGTGCCAGACTCTTTTGCAGATCATTTCGAAGGGCCAGCTTTTGGCATAGAGGGATGTCGCAAATTAACCCAAGTCTATGACCGTCCTTTGATTGGTACGATTATCAAACCAAGTGTAGGATTAAGTCCAGAGGATACTGCCGCAACCGTAAAAGTACTAGCAGAAGCAGGGATTGATTTTGTAAAGGATGATGAATTGATGAGCTCAACCGCTAATTCTCCATTTGAGAAAAGAGTCGATGCGATTATGGATGTGATTAATCGTCATGCTGATAAAACGGGTAAGAAAGTCATGTATGCTTTTAATCTCAGCGGAGAAATAGATGATATGCTTCGGAGATATGAAAAAATTGTAAATGCGGGAGGTACTTGTGCTATGGTGAGTATCAATAGTGTGGGTATTTCTGGTACTAAAAAAATCTGTGACCAACGTGCTTTGGCTATTCATGCCCACCGCAATGGTTGGGGAATGATGACACGTCATCCTTTGCTAGGCATCGAATTTACAGCCTATCAAAAACTATGGCGTTTGGCGGGGGTCGACCAACTGCATGTAAATGGTATTCAAAATAAATTTTGGGAATCAGATGATTCGGTGGTCACTTCCATCGAACAGTGTTTAAAACCGATGTTAGGCGGTTATAAAGTTTTGCCCGTAGTGTCATCAGGCCAATGGGGCGGACAAGCGCCCGAAACGTATCGTCGTACTCAAACTGTAGATTTGCTGTATATGGCAGGTGGCGGTATTATGGCGCATCCAATGGGCGCAAGTGCTGGCGTAACTGCGCTACAACAAGCATGGAAAGCAGCCGTAGATGGTTTAACTGTAGAAGATGCCGCTAAAATATATCCAGAGTTTGCAAAATCTGTTGAGAAATTTGGTAAATCGTAGAGACGTTGCATGCAACGTCTAGCCTATGTGTGAGATTACCTATTTTGAGATCTGGAAACATTTGTATTAGTCGTTGCACGCAACGTCTCTACCAAAAATATTTTGTTTATGCACAAAAAGAATTTCGTACATTTTTGGGGAATAGCTTTATTGAGCCTATTTTCTCAAAAAACTATTTGCCAAGATACCGTGAGATATGTTGGCAAAACTTTAGCGAATGTTGATTACCATCACGGACAATTACCTTTGGCAGTTGGTGTTCATAATTACCAAACGTTTAGAGCCAACCGTCAACACCCTGAATGGGCTGGTGGGAGCTCGTGGACATACAACCATGCGCCCATGTTGGCGTATTGGAATAACACCTTTTTCTTAGAGTTTTTGAGTGACCCTGTGGGTGAACATATTCCTCCTGGGCAAACTTTTTTACAAACTTCTTCAAATGGGAAGGATTGGACAAATCCTGTGGTTTTATTTCCCCCCCATAAAATTCCAGATGGGTGGACAAAGCAGGGCTACAAAGGGATAGCCAAAGATTTGTATGCGGTGATGCACCAGCGTATGGGATTTTATGTATCCAAGAAAAACCGTTTGTTGGCTTTGGCCTATTATGGAATAGCCCTTGATGCCAAAGACGACCCCAACGACGGCAAAGGAATAGGTCGTGTGGTGCGTGAGATTTATAAGGATGGAAGTTTTGGTCCGATTCATTTTATTCGTCCGAATCGCACCTGGGATTTGAAACAATCGCCTTACACGATGTTTACCCAAAGTAAGGATAAAGGCTTTATCGAGGCTTGCAACGAATTATTGGCAACTCCATTGATGATGCAACAATGGGTAGAAGAAGCAGATAGAGATGACGAATTGATTCCTTTGAAAAAAGAGGTAAAAGCTTTTAGTTTTTATCATTTACCAAACAAAAACGTCGTAGGTTTATGGAAACATGCTTTAACTTCTATCAGTAAAGACGAAGGTAAAACTTGGGAATATAGTCCTTTGCGTGCACCAGGCTTTGTGAATAGTAATGCGAAAATTTGGGGTCAAAAATTGCCAAATGGTCAATATGCGACTGTATATAATCCATCAGAATTTCGTTGGCCTTTGGGTATCTCTGTTTCAGATAATGGATTGGATTACAAGAACTTATTATTAGTAACTGGAGAAATTTCGACAATGCGCTATGGTGGAAATTATAAATCTTACGGTCCACAATATGTTCGTGGCATTATAGAAGGTAACGGAACCCCGCCCGATGGAAATATGTGGTTGACCTACAGCATGAACAAAGAGGATATTTGGGTGAGTAAAGTGCCTGTTCCTGTGGCGAGCGAAGTGTATGGGACTATCAATGAGACATTTGACAAAATGCCAGAAGGCAAAGAGCTAGAGTTATGGAATATTTATAGTCCTCTTTGGGCAAGCGTAGGTATAGAAAAAGCTCCTGATGGTTCAAAATCTTTGGCTTTACACGATAAAGATCCTTTTGATTTTGCCAAGGCGGAACGTGTTATTCCAGAAGCGACTAAGACTACGATTACTTTCACGGTTATTCCTGCGCAAAACAATAAAGGCTTGTTGCATATTGAATTTCAGGATGAAAAAGGAACGCCTGCCGCTCGTTTGATTTTTGATTCGGATAGTACGCTAAAAGCAAAAGTGGGCTATCGAAACTCAGGAGTTCAGACGTATGAGGCTGGAAAGTCGTATGAGATTCGTATCGAACTAGATAGATATAAACGAATGTATGACATTTATATCAACGGTCAGAAAAAGGGAACTCGCTTGCAGTTTGCTCCAGTGGCTTCTTTCCGCCGTGTGGTTTTCCGTACGGGAGAGGTTCGCCGTTTTCCAAACGCTGATACGCCAACCGACCAAGATTTTGATGTGCCAAATGCAGGTGAACAAGCACCAGAGGCAGTTTATTATATCAAAAATTTTATCGTCAAATAACAAAGTTATCGCTATTTGCTAGCCTTTAAACCTATGAAACGAACAGGAATATTTTTATTATTAATTACTTTATTATCAAGTTCTTGTAAAAAAGAGGTTTACCTTTTTACTTCTTTCCATGAACCTGCTAATGAGGGTTTACGGATGCTTTATAGTGAAGATGCTTATCATTGGAAAGATCTAAATAAGGTTTTATTAGCCCCAATGGTTGGTAAACAAAAGGTCATGCGAGACCCATCTATCGCACAAGGTCCCGACGGTACTTTTCATTTGGTTTGGACAAGTAGCTGGAAAGGCGATTTGGGCTTTGGTTATGCTTCCTCCAAAGATTTGATTCATTGGTCTGAGCAGCAGTTTATTCCTGTGATGGCAAATGAGCCAAGTACAGTCAACGTTTGGGCGCCTGAGATTTTGTATGATAAAGCAACAAAACAATTTGTCATTATTTGGGCTTCCTGCATTCCTAAACGTTTTGAAAAAGGAATAGAAGATGAAGATAACAACCATCGAATGTATGTGACTACCACCAAGGATTTCAAGACGTTCTCGCCAAGTAGATTATTCTTGGATCCTAAGTTTAGCGTTATTGATGCGGTAATTGTTCCTCGCAAAAAAGATGATTATGTGTTGGTATTAAAAGACAATACCCGTCCAAATCGAAACATTAAAGTAGCTTTTGGAAAAAGTGCTACGGGTGAATTTAGCCATGTTTCTGAGCCATTTACCAAGAAATTTACCGAAGGTCCATCGGTGGTTAGGGTAGGAGGGGAGTACCTCATTTATTTTGATTCGTACCAAAGTAAAACCTACGAAGCCGTGCGTACTAAAGACTTTAAAACTTTTGAAGATGTATCCAAAATCGTGTCAGTGCCCGAAGGTCATAAGCATGGAACCATTTTCAAAGTATCTTATAAGGTCTTGAAAAAATTGCTTTAGGCCATAAGCCGTAGGCATTAGGCGAAATGTATTCATGATTTCGAGAGAGACACTTTTATGCTCTTTACTCATCAACTTAAGTAGTGGGAAAGATTAAATTAATAGTATAACTGAGGCAAAATTTGACTATAACCTTTTGATTATGAGTATCTTCAAATAACCAACATACTGTTAACTAATAACCTTTTCCAACTTACCAATTTTTAACTCACAAAATAACCTTATTACTCAATGAAAAAATTAGCTTTAGTTCATACATCTGCGACCTTAATTCCTGTATTTCAGGAGCTTTGTCAAGCTTTTTTACCTGGCGTACAAGTGTTCAATATTGTAGATGACTTTTTAGTGAAAAATATTATTGCTTCGGGTTCGCTTACGCCAACTATCGCCAAACAAGTGGTTGGCTACGTGGAGTCTGCACAAATGGGCGGGGCCGATCAAGTATTGGTAACTTGTTCGTCGATTGGTCCAGCGGTAGAACTTTCAGAGCATTTGGTAGATATTCCAGTGCTGAGAGTTGACCAGCCAATGGCCGACAAGGCAGTCGCTATGGGCACTCGTATTGGTGTGATTGCGACTTTATCGTCTACGCTCGAACCAACAGCTGATTTAATTTCTCGTCGTGCCGAAGTAGCTAGTAAAAAGATTCAATTAGAGGCTGTTTTGTGTGAAGGTGCTTTCGATGCCTTGATGCATGGCGATGCTGCGACCCATGACCAGAAAGTAACAGAGGTATTGAAACAATTAGCGTCAAAAGTAGATGTAATCGTTCTGGCTCAGGCGTCTATGGCACGAGTGGTCGCTAATTTGAATCCAAGCGAAAAGAAAGTTCCTATTCTTTCAAGTCCTCAAATTGCGATTGAATATTTGGCTTCTCAACAAGCTTTATCCTAACCTGTAGCTATGAAAGTTGTCTTTAAAACCTGTTTAATTCTTTCCTTCCTATTGCTAATCGCGTGTGTACTTCTTTGGTTTTCAGGAACTAATGAAATGTTACCCCCATTGGCTATTGCTAGTATTGTGTGTTTTGCTTTAGGAATCAAAGAAGTAGAATCTCTTAAAAACTATCAATATACGGCTTGGATTATGACGGCTGTTTTGTCAGGAATGCTCTATCCTGAGGCTTTTAAGTCTTGGGGAGGTGTTAATCTAAGAGATAAAACTTTGATATTGATTATCATTCAGTTTGTGATGTTTGGTATGGGAACGCATATCAAAGTGAAAGATTTTGCAGGTATTGGTTCAACAGGAAAAGGCGTACTCGTAGGTTTATTTTGTCATTTTTCAGTAATGCCTTTGATGGGTTTTTTGTTGACAAGAATTTTTCATTTTGAACCAGAAATCGCTGCAGGAATAATCCTGATTGGCTCATGCTCTTCTGGTTTGGCATCGAATGTAATGGTTTATTTGGCAAAAGGAAACCTAGTTTTATCGGTTGTAGTAACGGCCATGGCAACGTTGGCAGCCCCATTTTTGACGCCATTACTTATGAAACTATTGGCAGGAACGTTGATTGAGGTAGCTTTTGTAAGCATGATGATGGAAATAATCAAAATTGTGCTGATTCCAATTGGCGCAGCATTGTTATATGATTTTTTGAAAAACTCGGACAAATCGGTTCTAAAAAGAGCTCGAATAGTAGCGTTGATTTCACTGATAGTGATTTTGTGCATTGCTTTTTTCCTAAAACAAAGTGCCATAGAAGGTGCTCCGAGAGAATTTTTAGGGATACTTGGCTTTATCCTGGCGGCGATAGTGATGGGTGTTGTGTACCACTTCCTTACTACGCTTGAGCCACGTCTGGATACGTGGATGCCATACATTTCGATGATGGGCATTATTTATTTTACCACCGTTACTACTGCGGCGGGTCGTGATAACTTATTGAAAGTTGGCGGTTTACTTTTTGTTGTTTCGGTGATTCATAATGCCAGTGGGTATTTCTTTGGATATTGGTTGGCTCGCCTTTTTGGTATGAGCAAAACCGACGCTCGCACGATTGCTTTTGAAGTTGGGCTGCAAAATGGAGGTATGGCTTCTGGACTTGCGGGAACAATGGGTAAGCTCGGAACCGTTGGCTTGCCAGCGGCAGTATTTAGTCCTTGGATGAATATTTCTGGCTCTATTCTCGCAAATTTCTGGAGAAAACGAGCAGTTGATAAATAAATTTAATAAATAAGAGTATGAAAACGAGTTTATTAGCCTTACTATTTGTGGTAGTTTGTTATGCTTCATTTGGGCAAAAAACGATTTCTTCTCAAGAAATGAAAGCCATTTATGAAGAAGTAAAAACGCCTTATAAATATGGTTTGGTGCTTGTTCCTGAGGATACAGAACATAAAATGGACTGTCCGACCGTATTTCGAAAAGGCAAAAAATGGTATATGTCTTACCTGATTTATAACGGACGAGGCTATGAGACTTGGTTGGCAGAAAGTAAAGATTTGTTGAATTGGACTTCAAAAGGAAGGTTGATGTCTTTTTCGGATACGACCAAAGTAAAAGTTTGGGATGCCAACCAAAAAGCTGGCTATATGGCGCTCCAAGATATGACTTGGGGTGGTAGTTATGAAATAAAACCCTATAAAGGAAAATATTGGATGTCGTATTTTGGCGGAAATGCCGCTGGATATGAAGCTGGCGATTTGTCAATCAGTATGGCATATACCAGTAATGACCCCAGTAAAGCGCATGAGTGGCAAAGATTAGAAAAACCCGTTTTAACGGCAACAGATAAGGATACTCGTTGGTGGGAAAATCGAAAACTATTCAAAAGCACTGTGATTCAAGATCCACAAAAACACTTGGGACATGAGTTTGTGATGTATTACAACGCTAATGGTGACTCGGCGGTGAATAACAAGAAAACTCGTTGGTACGAACGCATCGGAATGGCGGTTTCGGATGATATGATTTCATGGAAAAGAATACAGGAAGAACCTTTAGTCTTTCATTCTCAAGGAATTACAGGCGATCCACAAATTCAAAAGATAGGAGATAAGTATGTGATGTTTTATTTTGGGGCATTTTGGAAAGACAGAAAAGGTGCCTTCAATCGCTTTGCCGTGTCCAAAGATTTATTGCATTGGACGGATTGGGAAGGTGAAAATCTTGTTCAGTCATCAGAATCGTATGATGAATTGTATGCCCATAAATCCTTTGTGTTAAAGTATAAAGGCGTTATTTATCACTTTTACTGCGGGGTAAATAAGGGTGACCAAAGAGGTATTGCTGTTGCGACTTCTAAAGATTTCGGAAAAAGTAAAGTAAAATTCGTGGAGCTTAAAAAGCCATAAATTAGTTTCTTAAGGTTGAATAGGTAAGGCATACAAGAATTCTTGTATGCCTTTTTGTTCTAACAATTCTCTACTTAACATAAGGTAATTTATACAACTTGTTTGCATGCTGTCTTTTTCATTGCTTCTCTTTTTGAATTATCATAACTTTAGCGCGATTTACACACAAAATGTTAACTTTTAAAGTTTATGATACAGCGAAAGAAAAAGAACTGGTTTTATATGTTATTTATATGGCATGGTTCGGTTTTGCCACAATTATTGCCACGATTGAGTTTATTACTAGTTTTCTCAATGATTGTGGTACACTTTAATGGAACATTTTATAACTACAAAATTCCTCTAAATCCTGCGCCATTTACTCTGTTTGGTTTGGCGATTGCTCTTTTTCTAGGGTTTCGAAATAATGCCAGTTATGATCGTTATTGGGAAGGTCGTAAACTTTGGGGTGCTTTGGTTATTGATGCTCGATCTTTATTGCGACAGGCTCTGAGTTTGACTTCCTATAAAAGTGATG
This sequence comes from Flectobacillus sp., assembly GCF_049240685.1. Classification (NCBI taxonomy): domain Bacteria; kingdom Pseudomonadati; phylum Bacteroidota; class Cytophagia; order Cytophagales; family Flectobacillaceae; genus Flectobacillus; species Flectobacillus sp. The sequence continues at coordinate 22,308 of NZ_JBMLSD010000437.1, read as the reverse complement.
ATGCTGAAATTAAGGAGTTTGCATCTTTATTAGTTGCCTTTGCTTATGCCTTAAAACACCAGTTAAGGCATACAGATACAGAGAAAGATTTAGAGAAAAGATTATCTTCCGAGATTTTTGAAAGAAGTAAAAATATTGGTTTTAAACCTACCTTTCTGCAATATGAATTAGCCAATTGGGTCAAAAAAGCCAAACTAGAAGATAAAATAGATTCGATAGGACAATTGGCGATGGATGCCAACTTGAACCAATTGTCTGCCATAGTTGGTGGTTGCGAAAGAATTCATTCTACTCCTATACCTTATACTTATGGCGTTTTATTACATAGAACCGTCTATTTGTATTGTTTCTTTTTGCCCTTTGGTTTGGTGGATAGTTTGGGTTGGCTTACCCCTATTATCACTGTTTTTATTGCTTATACTTTCGTAGCTTTTGAAACCATTGCAGATGAGTTAGAAGAACCTTTTGGGACAGAGCCAAACGATTTGCCATTGAATGCTTTGTGTTTGACGATTGAAACAACCTTATTTGAAATGATTGGAGAGCCTGTGCCATCACAGCCACAGTTGGATGGCTATATTTTGGATTAGGAAGAAAGAGAATTTTATAAGAATTGTACATAGATTGAGTTTTATCAATAAATTAGCACTGATATGAGTGGCAACCCTTGCAGTTGCCATGCTGAGTTGGGTAACCGCATTGACGCTACGTTAAATTTCAAGAACTTTGAAAAAACACTTTTTACAAAATAGAATCATTTACTCTAACGAAAAAAAGCTGTCCTCAAATGAGAACAGCTTTTACTAATTTCAGACGATTATGCT